>NZ_JBFTJR010000010.1:0-96218 GCF_056395525.1 Caulobacter sp. 10L414 | reverse complement strand
ATCTCGAAGAGCGCCGGCGCCAACAGATCCTCCCCCTCTGGGGGAGGTGGCCCGGAGGGCCGGAGGGGGCCGCCGTTAGGCGGGCCGACCGAACGAAAAAAGGGGGCGACTTTCGCCGCCCCCTCTCAAGCTTCGATCAAACCCGGCCCTACCAGGCGCCGATTTCGTTGGCTTCGGCGTGGCTGATCGGATGGTGAGCCTTCTTGTGGTCTTCCTCGGCCAGGAACCGCACCGCCTCCAGGGCGGCCATGCAGCCCATGCCGGCGGCGGTCACCGCCTGGCGGTAGACGTCGTCGGTGACGTCGCCGGCGGCGTAGACGCCTTCGATGGCCGTCGAGGCCGTGCCCGGCTTGACCTTCAGGTAGCCGCCCGGGCCGACTTCCAGCTGGCCGGCGAACAGTTCCGACGACGGGGCGTGGCCGATGGCGATGAACACGCCGTCGGTTTTCAGCTCGGTGAACTCGCCGGTCTTGATGTTCTTCAGGCGCACGCCGGTGACGCCCATCGGTTCGCTGTCGCCGACGACCTCGTCGATGACGCTGTCCCAGACCACCTCGACCTTCGGATGGGCCAGCAGGCGCTCCTGCAGGATCTTCTCGGCCCGCAGCTCGTCCTTGCGGTGCACCAGGGTGACCTTGCTGGCGAAGCTGGTCAGGAACAGGGCTTCCTCGACGGCGGTGTTGCCGCCGCCGACCACCACGACTTCCTTGTTGCGATAGAAGAAGCCGTCGCAGGTGGCGCAGGCCGAAACGCCGAAGCCCTGGAACTTGCTCTCGCTCTCCAGGCCCAGCCACTTGGCCTGGGCGCCGGTGGCGATGATGATCGTCTCGGCGATCCAGTCCTGGCCGCTATCGGTCTTGACCACGAACGGGCGCTTGGACAGGTCGACCGACATCACGATGTCGCTGACGAACTCGGTGCCCACGTGCTCGGCCTGGGCGCGCATCTGGTCCATCAGCCAGGGACCCTGGATGACGTCGGCGAAGCCCGGATAGTTCTCGACGTCGGTCGTGATGGTCAGCTGGCCGCCCGGCTGGATGCCGGCGATGAGCACGGGCTTGAGCAGCGCGCGGGCGGCGTAGATGGCGGCGGTGTAGCCGGCGGGGCCCGAACCGATGATCAGGCAGCGCGTCTGGCGGGGAGCGGTGGTGGACATGGGCGAACATATAGTGTCGATTCCGCGCTGTTGCGATGGCTTTGGGGAACCCATGAAGGGCGGATTGAACATCGGGATCGGCGTCGGTACGGCCATCGGGGTCGCGCTGGGCTTGGCGCTCGACAACCTGGCGATCGGCATCGGGGTGGGCATCGCCATCGGCGGGGGCCTGGGCACGGCGCTGCAGATGGCCAAGCCCGCCGAGGCCAAGGCCGGCGGCAAGAAGGGCGACGGCGGCGACAGCGGCACGAGCCACTCTTTCGACAGCTCGTCTTCGTCTTCCTCGTCGGATTGCGGCTCCTCCGACGGCGGAAGCTGCGGGGGCGATGGCGGCGGTGGCGGCGGGGATTGACGGCTCGTCCACGATTTCAGGGTTAATAGGCAACAAACCGCGTGAGTTTCCGCCCATGACCGCTTCGCCCGAAATCGAGATCGCCGGCCGCAAGATCGGCGCGGACCATCCGCCCTACGTGATCTGCGAGCTGTCGGGGAACCACAACGGCAGCCTCGACCGCTGCCTTGAGATGGTCGACGCCGCCGCCGACACCGGCTGCGACGCCATCAAGATCCAGACCTACACCGCCGACACCATCACGCTCGACGTCGACCGGCCCGAGTTCAAGATCCACGGCGGCCTGTGGGACGGGCGCAGCCTGTACGAGCTGTACGAAGAGGCCCACACCCCGTTCGAGTGGCACGCGGCCATCTTCGAGCGGGCCCGCAAGCGCGGCGTGACCATCTTCTCCAGCCCTTTCGACGAGACCGCGGTCGACCTGCTCGCGGGGCTTGATGCGCCGGCCTACAAGATCGCCTCGTTCGAGGCCGTCGACCTGCCGCTGATCCGCTATGCCGCCAGCCAGGGCAAGCCGCTGATCATCTCGACCGGCATGGCCAATCTGGCCGAGATCGAGACCGCGCGGAACACCGCCCTGGAAGCCGGCGCGCCGGGCGTGCTGCTGCTGCACTGCGTGTCCAGCTATCCGGCCACCTTCGCCGACGCCAACGTGCGGACCGTGGCCGACATGGCCGCCCGCTTCGGCTGCCCGATCGGCCTGTCGGACCACACGCCGGGCACGGCCGCCTCGGTGGCGGCGGTGTCGGTCGGCGCCTGCGCGGTCGAAAAGCACTTCACCCTGGCCCGCGCCGACGGCGGCCCCGACGCCGCCTTCAGCCTGGAGCCGGCCGAGTTCAAGGCCCTGGTCGACGACACCAGGAACGCCTGGGCCTCGCTGGGGCGCGCCCACTACGACGTGCTGGGTTCCGAGCAGGGCTCCTTGCTCTTCCGCCGCTCGCTCTACGTCACCGCCGACGTGCCGGCCGGCGCGGTCCTGACGCGCGACAACGTCCGCTCGGTGCGCCCGGGCAACGGCCTGCCGCCGGCCGATCTCGACAAGGTGCTGGGCCGTCCCGCCGCCCGCGCCCTGACCCGCGGCGAGCCGCTGGCCTGGGACATGGTGGGCGATTAGGCGGCGACCAGGGCCTTCAACCCGTCCCAGCCGACGTTCATCAGGGCGTCGATGAAGCCCATGTAGGGCGTGAATTCGGGCCGCCCCTGCGGATATTCCGCCAGGCGGCAGGGCTTGAAGCGGACGGGAAAGCCGGCGGCGGCGAACACGCCGTCTTCTTCCATGTAGTCGGCCGAGCCGGTCGGCGAGACGTAGGCGTCGGCGCCGACCGCGCGGCAGATCGCCAGCAGGTGCTCGGAGCGGGCGCCTGCCGCGCCGAGGCTGGAGGCGCGGACGAACTCGGTTTCCAGGCCGATCCGCATCGCCGCGACCTGGGCCAGGCCGCAGGTCAGGTCCGCCAGGGCGCCGTCGGGTTCGCGGGCCAGTTGCTCGGACACGAAGGCGAAGCCCTCGGTGAAGAACGGCCGCTTGCCGTAGGCGTGGCGGATGGCGGCCAGATGCTTGTCGCGCCAGGCCTGGCTGTCGTCGATGCGGATGGCGGCGATCGGCGTGTCGCGATCGTGCTTCCTGACCGGCACGGTGAGCATCAGCTCGCCCTGGGCGGTCAGGATCCGGTTGCGCGACTGCCACGAGCGGCGGGCGAACTGCACGTCGTCGAGGAAGACGAAGACGTCGCTGGCCGCCATCAGCTGGAAATAGCCGAGATAGGGCAGATAGGTCGGCTGCATGATCGCCGCCGTTCTCGGGGGCGAGGTCTGGTTCATCCGACCAGGGCCAGGCCGCCGGCGGCGGGCGCGGCGCGGGCCGACGCCAGGGCGGCGTCCACCTCGGCCAGCTTGGCGCTCTTGCCGTAGGGCTCCCAGGCCCCGCAGACGAAGGAGGATCCGAAGCGCTCGGTCAGCTTCGCACGCAGCTGGCCAAGGCCGGCGATGGCGTCGCGCGAGTGATAGATCCAGCGCGGCTGGGCGCCCGTATGCAGCAGGGCGCCGGTCTTCAGCGAGCCGAAGCCCGACAGCAGGCCGCGGATCTCGCCGGGCAGGGCGCGCAGGTCGGCCTCGCGCACGCACTCGGCCACCACCAGGGTCTTGCCGCCGCTCTCGTACAGATAGGCGCGGAAGCAGTCGCCCTTGGCCGTGAAGTTCTGGACGTAGACGGGGCAGGGGCCGTCGAAATCGGCTTCGAAGACGTAGGTGAAGAAGCTCTTCTTCACCAGCGACGGGGTCGAAAGGCCCATCGGCTTGAACAGCGGCGTCGGGTTGGCGGCCCACACGACGGTGTCGCCGGCGGCGTGCTCGGCCATCACCTGGCGCGGCGAGATCAGGCTCTCGAAGCGGATGTCGACGCCCAGGGCCTCCAGCGCGCGACGGCAGGTCTCGAACAAGGCCGTGAAGCCGCCGGCCGGCAGGCTGGCCGTGACGTTGGCGGTGCGACCCGAAAGGCCGCGCGGGATGCCATACAGCTCGTCGGCCCATTCGTTCGAGGCCTTCAGGGCGACCAGAGCCGGGGTCTCGGCGCCGGCCGGATAGACGCGGTTGATGGCCAGCGGAATGGCCGCGTCGCCGTGCACGGCGGAAAGGTCGGCGCCCAGGTGCCAGCGGCAGTACTCGGCCAGGGTCTCGGCGATCGGCGAGGGATAGGCGGCGATGCGGTCGGCCAGGCTGTCGCCGGCCGGACGGGCGATCCGCAGGCTGGCGCAGTCCACGGCCGGGCCGCCGAAGTCCCAGGTGAAGACGCGCTTGCCCGCGCCGTCGAGGCTGAGCGAGCCGAAGCGGTTGTCGAAGGTCTCGAAGGCCGCGCCTTGCGCCTTCAGGCGTTCGACCAGGGCGTCGCCCTCGGGGCCGAAATAGACGCAGCCGTCGCGCATCTCCGCGCCGTTCACGACCTTGGGACGGGCAACCCCGCCCAGGGCGTCGAAGCGCTCGTGCAGCTCGATGTCGCGCCAGTCCAGGCGATGGGCCTCGAAGGCGGCCATGATCCCGGTCAGGCCGCCGCCGACGATGCGGATGCGGCCGTTCACGAGGCGGTCCCCCAGACCACCAGGTCGCTGTTGCTGGGCACGCGGACGCCAGCCTGCAGGTTGTCGAAGCAGACGCGGAAGACGTCCGGCTGGGTCAGGCCCAGCTCGTCGCGCAGGCGGTTCACCAGGCCCGCCTCGGTGTAGAACAGGTTGAACAGGCCTTCCTCGCCGGTCTCCGGCGTGGCCAGCCGGAAGCCGTCCGGTTCCTCGGCGACGCCTCGGCCGTAGCGATAGTCGTCGACGAGGCGGGTGCGAACGAAGACCTCGGCGTTCGGCGCCAGCTTCTCGCGCACGGCGGTCAGCACCCGATGGGCCTGGGCGTTGGTCAGATAGCAGAGCAGGTTGGGGATCAGCAGGACGTCGATCGGACCTTCGATCCCGTCGGGCAGGCCCAGCGACAGGTCGGCCTGGATCAGGGTCGCGGCCTGCCCCAGATTCCAGCGGGCGTCTTCCAGCGCCGCGGCCGAATAGTCGACATTGGTCAGCGTCCAGCCGTAGGCGGCGTAGAGCGACAGGTTGTTGCCCGTGCCGCCGCCCAGCTCCACGACCTTGCCGGCGCGCTGGTGCAGGCCGCGCTTGAAGAAGTGGCGGGCGATGAACTCGTCGGGGTACTTCAGACCCCGGATGTCCGGCAGGGCGCGCATGTCCGTCCGCCCCCTGACCGGAGGCCCCTCAAAGCTGGCGCGAACCGGTGGAGCGGTCGCGGCAGCAGCCTGGGGCCGCTTTGCCGAATACTTTGTTAACCCTGTCCTTAAGGGATGCGGCGCGATTGTCGCACCCGGCTCTAGGCCCGCCGGTCGCCGCCGTAGTTCAAGAGGTCTTCCCGGCCCTTCACGAAGGCGCGGACGTCGTCCGAGGTGAAGGCTCGGTTGTTCGGATAGAGCGCGTCATAGACCGTCGCCACGAAGGCGTAGTCGTCGGGCCGGTCGACGGTCCAGCGCACGTCGCCTTCGCCTGGGGCGTCCGGCAGCCAGGCCAGGTTCCAGCGGTCGGAATTGTTCCAGACGTCCCAGGTGACGTGCTCGCGGGCCTCGGGGCTGTCGGCCTGCGCGGCCGCGCGGCGCAGCCCCGAAGCCGTGATCACCTCGACGTCGAGGCCCTTGGGAAAGGCCGCGCCTTCGGGGCTGTTGCTGGTGTAGTCGGCCCCGGACGACAGGTGCAGGTCGATGGTGGCGTCGATGACCGTCGGGTCGGCCAGCGGGCAGTCGGCGGTCAGGCGCACCACGTGGTCGGCCGGATGCGCGTCCAGCGCGCCGACGAAGCGCTCCAGCACGTTGGCCAGCGGACCACGGTGCACGGCGACGCCGTCCTTGCGCACGGCGGCCTCGATGGCGTCGTCCAGCGGATCGGTGCTGGTGGCCACCACCAGCTTGTCGATGCGGCGCGAGCGGGAGACGCGTTCGATCTGGCGGATGATCATCGGCGCGCGGACGATCGGCATCAGCACCTTGCCCGGCAGGCGGGTCGAGCTCATGCGGGCTTGCAGGACGGCGAGGATCATCGCGGAAGGCTAGGCCTTGGCGTTCCGGGCGTCCATCCGCGCCAGCACCTCGGCGGCGGCGCGGCCGGTCTCGTCGACCGGCTCGTAGGTCCAGCCGTGGAAGGCCCCGCCATAGGGG
The DNA here is from genome assembly GCF_056395525.1 of Caulobacter sp. 10L414. Lineage (NCBI taxonomy): Bacteria > Pseudomonadati > Pseudomonadota > Alphaproteobacteria > Caulobacterales > Caulobacteraceae > Caulobacter > Caulobacter sp. 10L414. The sequence continues at coordinate 90,020 of NZ_JBFTJR010000010.1, read as the reverse complement.
CGGGCCGCGCCCTGGCGCTCCAGCTCCTCGTGGAAGAGGCGGAACTTCAGGCTGTGGCCTTCCATCTTCAGGATGAACACCGGCTTGCCGGTCGAAGCCGCCTCGGTGGCCATGTTGGTCGAGTCCTCGCTGACGAGGATGTAGTCGGCCGCGGCCAGGAAGGCGAAATAGGGGTTGGGGCCTTCACCGTCCCAGATGATCCCCGGCAGGTCGCGCAGGCGGGCGGCCAGCAGAGCGCGGGCCGGCTCGGGCGTGCGCCGAGAGAAGGTCATCAGCAGGCTGCCGCCTTCCTGCTCCAGCGGCAGCTGGATTTCGTGCGCCATCTGCGCGGCGCGCTCGACCGAAAGGTCGAAGGCCTTGGACTTGCCGCCCAGGAGCACCGCCACGCGCGGGCGGGGCAGGGCCTCGATGACGTCCTTGAACTTGTCGTACTCGGCGTCGAGACGGGCCTGCGACACGCGGTGGGGCGAGCCGGTGATCGGCACGACGTTGTCGCCGGTCAGGCGGTCGTGCTTGGGCGGGATCACCAGGTCGAACATGTGGGCCGGGACGCGCGGGTCCTGGATCTGCACGACATAGGTCTTGCCGCCCGACCATTTCTTCAGGCGGATCGACAGGGGCAGGGTGGCCCGGCCGGCGGCGACCCACAGGTCGGGCCAGGGCGGGGTGATCTCGCTTTCCGGCGTCAGCCAGCGGCGCGGCAGCCAGACGAGCCACCAAGGCAGGCGGCTGGTGCGGCCTCTCCAGCCCACGCGCTTGACGACGATCCTGGCCGATCGCTTGCGCGCGATGGCTTCGGCCAGGCCCACGGCCTGGGCCTCGATGCCAGCGCGACCGTCGGAGACGGCCCAAATGGTCAGCGGTTCGGAACCTGGCGTCTGATTGGCGCTCATCGCTCCAGCCCTCAAAACGGCGAACGCCGCGGAACCACCCTGAACGGGCGACTCCGCGGCGATTGGCCGGACTTTATGGCGGGGTCAGGGCCGAAGCCTAGACCCACTCGACCTTGAGGATCTCATAGGCCTTCACGCCGCCGGGCGTGTTGACCTCGACCACTTCGCCGACTTCCTTGCCGATCATGGCGCGCGACAGCGGCGAGCTCAGCGAGATGCGGCCCGACTTCACGTCGGCCTCGTGGTCGCCCACGATCTGGTAGCGGGCTTCTTCTTCGGTGTCCTCGTCGACCACGCTGACCGTGGCGCCGAACTTGACCTGCGAACCCGAGAGCTTCGAGACGTCGATGACCTGGGCGCGAGCGATCTTGTCCTCGATCTCGGCGATCTGGCCTTCGATCCAGCCCTGGCGTTCCTTGGCGGCGTGGTACTCGGCATTTTCCGAAAGGTCGCCGTGCGAGCGCGCCTCGGCGATCGCGGCGATCACGGCAGGCCGTTCGACCGTCTTCAAACGCTTCAGTTCTTCGTCGAGGGTTTGATAACCCACGACGGTCATCGGCACTTTTTCCATAGTGGATTTTAGCTCGGTTCGCCCTAAGGGGAGGAAGACTTCCAGTCGCTGGCGAGCGCGACCGGGGGCTGAGAGGATAGGCGCCGCATTCCGGATAAGCAAGTCTCACGCGCCGCAACGGTTGCGTGGTCAAGCTGACGGCRGCGACGGGTCCTCAGGCCCGCTGCAGGCCGCGCGTCGAAGTCCCCGCCAGACGATCGCCGGGCAGCTGGAACTGGCCGACCAGACGGGCCAGCTCGCCGGCGTCGTCGTTCAGCGCGTGGGTGGCGGCGGCGGTCTCTTCGACCAGGCCCGCGTTCTGCTGCAGCACCTGGTCCATCTGATTCACCGCCGTGTTGACCTGGGTCAGGCCTTGGGCCTGGTGCTGTGCGCTGGCGGCGATCTCCGAGACAAGGCCGTCGATCTCGGCGATCTGCGAGACGATCCGCTCCAGCGCCTCGCCGGTGCGGCCGACCAGCTCGACGCCTTCGCCGACCTGGCGGGTCGAGGTGGTGATCAGCTGCTTGATCTCCTTGGCGGCCTCGGCCGAGCGCTGGGCCAGGGCCCGCACTTCGGAGGCGACCACGGCGAAGCCCTTGCCCGCCTCGCCCGCGCGGGCGGCTTCGACGCCGGCGTTCAGGGCCAGAAGGTTGGTCTGGAAGGCGATCTCGTCGATCACCCCGATGATGCGCGAGATCTGAGTGGCCGAGGTTTCGATCGCGCTCATGGCGTCGACGGCCTCGCCGACCACCTCGCCCGAGCGGCGGGCGTCCTCGCGGGCCCGGGCCACGACGGCGGCGGCCTTGCGAGCGCCGTCGGCGGTCTGCCCGACGGTGGCGGTGATCTCGTCCATGGCGCTGGCGGTTTCGGCTAGGTTGGCGGCCTGCTGCTCGGTGCGGCGCGACAGGTTGGCGGCCGCGCCGGCGATCTGGTCGGAGCCGTTGCGCACGCCCGAGGCGCGCTCGTCGATGATCGCCAGCGCCCCGGCCAGCTTGCCGGCGGCCTGGTTGAAGTCGGCGCGCAGCTGCTCGTACGATTCGGAGAACTGCTCGACCAGCCGCACCGATAGATCGCCCTTGGCCAGGCGCGACAGGCTCTGGGCCAAAGAGTCGACCATGTCGGCGCGCTGGCGCTCGGCGGCGGCCTGGACGGCGGCGTGGGCGATGCGGCCTTCCTCTTCGGAGCGGCGGGCGCTGTCGGCGGCGGCGTCGGCCTCGCGGGCCTCCTGCATGGCCGCCTCGGCCTTGGCGCGGGCCCGTTCGGCCAGGCCGATGACGCGATGGATGCTGAAGGTCGCGGCGATCAGCGCGCCGGCCTCGACGATCAGGATGACAGCGTGGACCAGCACCCGGCCAAGGCTCGCCGAGCCCGGGAAGACGGCGGTCGGCAGCAGGTAGCTGAGCGCCAGGTGGTGGACGGCGACCGTGGCGGCCGCGGCGGCGATGACGGTCCAATCGCAATAGACCACGAGCAGGGCCAGGGCCGCGAAATAGGCCATGTGCATGTCGATCTGCCAGCCGTGGCCGCCGAGGGCGGCGACCAGCAGCGAGACCTGGGCCATCAGGGCCACGCCCGACAGGATGCGGCCGGTGGCGGTTTCGCCGCGGTGCAGGACGGCCCCGGCCGCCAGGGCGGCGACCATGGCCGCGGCCACGGCGACGCCCAGCACCGGCTCGCCCACCAGGAAGCGGGCGGCGACGACGATCGGCGCCATCAGGGCGGTCAGCAGCAGGATCAGGCGGCCGCCGGACCGGCGTTGCGCGTCTAGATTCGAGGGCTTCGTGCTCATGGACGGGGCTCCAGGACGGTCTTGGCGCAGACGCCGGCGGTGTCGGGGTCGAGCAGGACGATGGCGCCGGCGGCGCGGAGGCGCTGACCCAGCGTGGCCGGATCGCCGCGCAGGATCAGGACGAAGGGAACAGCGCCCGCGCCGGCGATGTCGCCGGCCGAGGTGGCGGCGCCGGCGGCGCGGGCCGGCGTCCACCAGGGCGGGAAGACGGCGGCAACGCGGCCCGGGTCGCGCGGCGAGGCGCTGGACAACGTGACGGCCAGTAAAGTGACGATGATCGCGGAGGTTGCGGCCAGTGTCCGACCCAGGGCGTGAAGCAGATCACGCCAGGTTCGAACACGCGACAGGGACAAACTCGATCTCCGGGCAAGCTGAGCCATGGATTGGCGGCTTCCAGGGAGAGGTTTTGCGCCTCCGTGGTGTGCGAAGTCTTAAGATCGCGGCCGAGCGTCGCCGTGTCGCAGGCGCAAGCTCGGCCGTGAGTTGCAGGGTGCGCCTCTAGTCGGCGTAGGCGTACTCGCCGCCGCGTTCGAGGGCCGTGCGATAGGCGGGGCGGGCGTGGATCCTGTCGAGGAAGGCCTTCACCTTGGGGCGCGAGCCCGCGCCGGCGCGCGACACGGCCGCTTCCAGCGGGAAGCTCATGATCACGTCGGCGGCGGTGAATTCGGAACCGGCGAACCACTCGGACTTGGAAAGTTCGCCGTTCCAGTAGTCGATATGGCTCTTCAGCTGCGGATCGACGAAGCCCGACTGGGCCTTGGCGGCGATGGTCTTGACCAGGCCCTTCAGCAGGCCCGGCGCGCGGGCGGGCAGGGCGGTGAAGACCAGCTTCAGCAGCAGCGGCGTCATGGCCGAGCCCTCGGCGTAGTGCAGCCAGTAGGTGAAGCGAAGGCGCTCGGGCGTGCCGGCCGGCGGGATCAGGCGGCCGTTCCCGTAGGTGTCGAGGATGTACTCGATGATGGCGCCGGTCTCGGCGATGGTCTTGTCGCCGTCGGTGATCACCGGCGACTTGCCCAGCGGGTGGATGGCCAGCAGTTCGGGCGGGGCCAGCATGGTCTTGGCGTCGCGCTCGTAGCGCCTGACCTCGTAGGGAGCACCCAGCTCCTCCAGCAGCCACAGCACGCGCTGGCTGCGCGAGTTGTTCAGGTGGTGGACGACGAGCATGGCGTTTCCCCTATCGATTTGTCGCCAGGATGGCGCGGCGACGCGTGCGTCAGTCAAGCCTCGTCAGAGCACGCTCTCGACGATGTGGGCGCGATAGAGCACGGCGATCAGGTCGGTCTGGGTGATCACGCCCACCAGCTTGCGATCGCGATCGACGACCATGGCCTCGTGGGTCTGGCCGGTGGAGAGGATCGGCAGCAGGGCGGCGACCGGCGTGCCTTCGCGCACGCGGTGGACGAACGGATCCAGGGCGGCCTCGACGGTGCGGCGGCGGTTGGCCTGCAGTTCGGCGCGGCGGGCCATGCCGATGACGCGGCCTTCCTCGTCGACCACCGGGGCTGCGCGCAGGTCGTGGCTCTGCAAGAAGGCCAGGGCGCTTTCGGCCGACTGGGCGCGGTCCAGGCGAATGACGTCGCGCGACATCACCTCGCCGCAGCGGATCTGCGAGTGCAGGCGCTGATGGGCCTGGATCTCGACCTCGCGGAACAGGACGTCGAGGTCCTCGCGGCTGACGTCGAGCAGTTCGCCGTAGCGGGCCAGGGCCTTGTCGAGGTCGCCGGCGTCGTAGCCGATGCGCGAGGCGGGCAGGGGATCGGCCGTGCCGTGCGGGCTGGGCGGCGGGGCGGGCGCCTTGTGCGGATAGGAGCGGCCGACCAGGCGGTTCCAGGCCATGCCGGCGCAGACCAGCAGCACCGAGTCGACGGCCACCGGATTGAGCGCGAAGAGATAGCCGGCCTTGGTCACGGCCGGTCCGCCGATGACGGTGATCAGCGCCACCGCGCCGCCGGGCGGGTGCAGGCAGCCCAGCAGGATCATGACCGCGATGGCCAGGCCCACCGCCAAGGGGGCTGCGACCAGCGGCTGGTTCGGCAGCAGCATGGCGACGGTGATGCCGATGAAGGCCGAGACGACGTTGCCGCCGATCACGCCGCGCGGCTGGGCCAGGGGGCTGGCGGGCACGGCGAAGATCAGCACCGCCGAGGCCCCGATGGGCGCGACTAGCAGCGGATGCAGCCAGTCGCCGCCGCCGACCGCCAACCGTCCCAGCAGGCCCGCGAACAGCAGGCCCAGCAGCGCGCCGCCGCCGCCCTTCAGCGCATCAACGGGCCGGGCCGGGGTCTTGCCCCGGAGCAGGGTCAGAAGGCGCTGGGTCATGAGGCTCGCCAGGCCAGGACGACCAGGCCGGCGACGGCGCAGGCCTGGGCGAAGACGATCAGGGTCAGCCAGGCGCCGAACGGCTGCTTGCGGGTCTTGTGGCGCAGCCAGCGCTGGGCCAGCAGCGCGCCGGGCGCGGCGCACAGGGCGGCCGACAGCAGCAGCACCCGCTCGGGCACGCGGCGCTCGCCGTGCACGGCGGCGGCCTTGTCGTGGGCGAACAGCAGGAAGCAGAACAGGTTGGCCGCCAGCAGGGCCAGGGTGAGGATCAGGGTCACCGCGGGGTCTCCGCCGGCGCATGCTCCAGCGGCGCGAGGTCGGGGGCGACCCAGCCGCGGCGGGCCTCGACGGAAAACAGCCGCTCGCGCGACCAGAAGGCCAGCGGCCAGGCCTTGTCGCCCAGCGGTGTGGCCAGCAGGCGGGCGGCCGCCTCGCCGTCGTCGAGCCCGGCGGGCAGGGCGGCGACGAAACCCCGGATGGCGGCCAGATAGGCCTGGGTGATGGTCTCGTGATAGCCGCTCGTGTCGTCGTTCACGCCGCCGACGGCCTCGTTGTAGGCGCGGATGACGCCGGGCAGGTCGCGCTCGAGACCGTCGTTGCGGGTGCGGACCAGACGCAGGGTCGCGACCAGGTGGGCGGCGTGGGTCCACTCGGCCTTGGGCAGGCTGGCGTCGAGCAGGCGCTCGGCGAGACGGGCGACGTTTGCGGCGGTGTAGGCGGTCATGGCGGCTTCCGGCTGGGAGACGTCTGTAGGTGAGGCGCGGGGGCGAGGGAAGGGGCGGGTGATCCGCTGCGGCGGCGCTGCCCCCTCCGGCCCTCTGGGCCACCTCCCCCAGAGGGGGAGGATCTGGCGCGAGCAACGAAAAAGCCGCCCGGATCGCTCCGGGCGGCTTGTCGTGTCTCAAAGACGGTGCGTCGCTCAGGCGTAGCTTTGCAGCGGGCGCACGTCGAGCGACTCGGCCGGGGCCCCGGCGATGGCCTGGGCGGCGGCAAGGGCGCCGGCGCTGGTGGTGTAGTAGGGCACCTTCATCATCAGCGCCGTGCGGCGGATGTCGAAGCTGTCCTCCAGGGCCTGCTTGCCTTCGGTGGTGTTGAACACCAGCTGCACGCCGCCGTTCTTCATCACGTCGACGATGTTGGGACGGCCTTCCAGCACCTTCTTGACCAGCTCGACCTCGACGCCTTGTTCGGCGAGGTAGGCGCGGGTGCCGACGGTGGAGATCACCTTGAAGCCGGCCTGCTGAAGCAGGCGAACCGGCTCGACGATCCACGGACGGTCGCTTTCCTTGACCGACACGAACGCGGTGCCGGCGGTCGGCAGCTTCACGCCGCCGCCCAGCTGGCTCTTGGCGAAGGCGCGGGCGAAGGCGGGGCCAAGGCCCGTTTCGCCTTCACGGATCCAGTCGAGGCCCATGACCTCGCCGGTCGAGCGCATTTCCGGGCCGAGCACCGTGTCAACGCCAGCGAAGCGGGCGAACGGGAAGACGGCTTCCTTGACCGCGATGTGGTCGTAGGGCTCGTCCTTCAGGCCGAACTCGGCAAGCTTGGCGCCGGCCATCAGCTTGGCGGCGATGGCGGCCACGGGCTGACCAATGGTCTTGGCGACGAACGGCACGGTGCGCGAGGCGCGCGGGTTCACTTCCAGCACGTAGATGCGCGGGTTCTCGCCGTGCGGCTCCTCGATGGCGAACTGCACGTTCATCAGGCCGCGCACGTTGAGGGCGAGCGCCATCTGCACGGTCTGGCGCTTCAGTTCCTCGACCGTCTCGGCCTTCAGCGAGAAGGGCGGCATCGAGCACGCCGAGTCGCCCGAGTGGACGCCGGCCTCTTCGATGTGCTCCAGCACGCCGGCCACGAACACGCTCTCGCCGTCGCACAGGGCGTCGACGTCGACCTCGGTCGCGCGGCTCAGATAGTGGTCGAGCAGGATCGGGTGCTCGAGCGAGATCTCGCCGGCGCCGGCGATGTAGCGCTCCATGGCCTCGTGATCACGGATGATCTCCATGCCGCGGCCGCCCAGCACGTAGGACGGACGCATCACGAACGGGAAGCCGATCTTCTCGCCTTCGGCGCGGGCCTCGTCCCAGCTGCGGGCGATGGCGTTTTCCGGCTGGGCGATCTGGAGACCGTTCAGCAGTTGCTGGAAGCGCTCGCGGTCCTCGGCCAGGTCGATGGCGTCGGGGCTGGTGCCCAGGATCGGCACGCCGGCCTCTTCCAGGGCGTGGGCCAGCTTCAGCGGGGTCTGGCCGCCGAACTGCACGATGACGCCGGCCAGCTCGCCCTTGCTCATCTCGACGTGCAGCAGCTCCAGCACGTCCTCGGCCGTCAGCGGTTCGAAGTACAGGCGGTCGGAGGTGTCGTAGTCGGTCGAGACGGTCTCGGGGTTGCAGTTGACCATGATCGACTCCACGCCGATCTGGTCGAGCGCGAAGGCGGCGTGGCAGCAGCAGTAGTCGAACTCGATGCCCTGGCCGATCCGGTTGGGACCGCCGCCGAGGATGACGGCCTTCTTGCGGTCGGACGGCTCGCTCTCGCACTCGGGAACCTGGCCCAGGGCGCCGAACTCGTAGGTCGAGTACATGTAGGGCGTCGAGGCCAGGAACTCGCCGGCGCAGCTGTCGATGCGCTTGAACACCGGGCGCACGTTCAGGGCCTGGCGAGCGGCGCGGACGGCCTTCTCGGTCGAACCCGTCAGCTTGGCCAAGCGGGCGTCGGAGAAGCCCTGGGCCTTCAGCTCGCGGAAGCCCTGGGCCGTGGTCGGCAGGCCGCCGGCGCGGACCAGGCCTTCCTGGCGAGCGATCTCGGCGATCTGGCGCAGGAACCACGGCTCATAGCTGCAGGCGGCGTTGATCTCTTCCACGGTCAGGCCGTGGCGGAAGGCCTGGGCGATGACCCGAAGACGATCCGGGGTCGGCACGCCCAGGGCGCGGATGACCGCGGCCTTGCCGGTGTCGGGATCCTCGGCGCCGTGGATTTCCACCTCGTCGAAGCCCGTCAGGCCGGTCTCCAGGCCGCGCAGGGCCTTCTGGGCGCTTTCCTTGAAGGTGCGGCCGATGGCCATCACTTCGCCGACCGACTTCATCGCGGTGGTCAGCAGGGGCTCGGAGCCCGGATACTTCTCGAAGGCGAAGCGCGGGATCTTGGTGACGACGTAGTCGATCGACGGCTCGAACGAGGCCGGGGTGGCGCCGCCGGTGATGTCGTTCTTCAGTTCGTCCAGCGTGTAGCCGACGGCCAGGCGCGCAGCGACCTTGGCGATCGGGAAGCCGGTGGCCTTCGAGGCCAGGGCGGACGAGCGCGACACGCGCGGGTTCATCTCGATGACGACCATGCGGCCGTCGGCCGGGTTCAGCGCGAACTGAACGTTCGAGCCGCCGGTCTCGACGCCGATCTCGCGCAGCACGGCGATCGAGGCCGCGCGCATCCACTGGTATTCCTTGTCCGTCAGGGTCAGGGCCGGGGCGACGGTGATCGAGTCGCCGGTGTGGACGCCCATCGGGTCGATGTTCTCGATCGAGCAGACGATGATGCAGTTGTCCGCGGTGTCGCGGACCACTTCCATCTCGTATTCCTTCCAGCCCAGGACGCTTTCTTCCACCAGCACTTCGGTGGTGGGCGACAGGTCGAGGCCGCGTTCCACGATCTCGCGGAACTCTTCCATGTTGTAGGCGATGCCGCCGCCGGTGCCGGCCAGGGTGAAGGACGGGCGGATGATCGCGGGCAGGCCGACGAAGTCCAGGCCTTCCAGGGCCTCTTCCAGGGTGTGGCAGGCGCGCGAGCGGGGCGATTCCAGGCCCAGCTTGTCCATGGCGTCGCGGAACTTCTGGCGGTCCTCGGCCTTGTCGATGACCTCGGCCTTGGCGCCGATCATCTCGACGCCGAACTTCTTGAGAACGCCGGACTCTTCGAGGGCCAGGGCGGTGTTGAGGGCCGTCTGGCCGCCCATGGTCGGGAGCAGGGCGTCGGGGCGCTCCTTCTCGATGATCTTGGCGACCATGTCGGGGGTGATCGGCTCGATGTAGGTCGCGTCGGCCACGTCCGGATCGGTCATGATCGTGGCCGGGTTCGAGTTGACCAGGATGATCCGGTAGCCTTCGGCGCGCAGCGCCTTGCAGGCCTGGACGCCCGAATAGTCGAACTCGCAGGCTTGACCGATGACGATCGGGCCAGCGCCGATGATCAGGATCGAGGAGAGGTCGGTACGTTTGGGCATGGCTAACTCGCGCAAAGACACGGTCGCGCACATCCGCGCGCCCGCTGTCGACCATCTTGCAGGTTAAGCCGCCCCTTTAGAGACGGAGTCAGGTCGGCGCAACCCCAGAGTCGGGGAGTCTGGAAAAGCGCTGTTAGCGGTGTGGCTTAACGCCCGCTCTTGGCCGGCTGCGCGGGTACGACCGGAGGTTCGGCGGGGGCGGCCGCGACGCTCCAGGCCCAGCCGGCGACGGCGCGGTCGTAGCCCATGCGGAACAGGGTCTTGCGGTTGCCGGCGGCGAAGTCGAGGCCCGAGGTGTCGGCCTCGGCGGCGTCCGGAATGGCGCTGTAGAACAGCTGGCCGCCGTTGCGCTGGGCGAAGCCGGCGCTGGCGGCCAGGTGGGTGCGGATCAGGGCCTTGCTCATGGTCTGCCACGAGCGGCCGACGATCGACAGGGCCCCGCCCTTGGTGAAGCCGAAGACGCCGCCGACCTGGCCGTTGACGACCACGAAGATCCGCCCCGGCTTGGCCGTGCCGCGATCGGCGGTCCATAGCAGCAGCGACTCGGGGGCGACGAAGAACGGGATGGTCACCCCGCCGTCGACATGCATCTCCGACAGCCGACGGCCGTGGCCCTCGACCTGGATCAGGGCGGGCGGGAAGACGCCGGGGATGCTGGCCGAGGCCACCAGCACGTCGCGGAACAGCTCGCGCGAGGCCTCGTCGCCCTTGGAGGCGATGGCCCCCATGTCCCAGATCACCGTCTCCTCGGTGTCGAGGTTGGTGGTGGCGATCAGCAGGCGGCGGCCGCGGGCGTGCTCGGCGGCGATGGCCTGCATCATGTTGGCGTCGGCGTACTTGTCGACCAGGCCGCGCAGGGCGCCGCTGTCGTAGAAGCTGGGATGGAACAGCACGCCCAGCCCGCGCGGCTGCAGGATCCGGTCGGCGGCGTCGCCGGTGTAGACCTCGGCCAGGCGATCGTCCCAGGTGGGGCCGAGGAAGGCGAAGGGGGCGGTGAGGGCGCCGGTCGAGACGCCGGTGACGATGTCGAACTCGGGCCGCTCGCCGGTCTTGGTCCAGCCGGTGATGACGCCCGCGCCGTAGGCCCCGTTGGAGCCGCCGCCCGACAGGGCCAGGACGTCGAAGGTCTGCTGGTGGCGGGCGCGGTTGCGGGCGGCGTCGGCGAAGCGGATGCCCGCGGCGCTGTCGCTGGCGTTGAAGCGGATGTCCGACAGGCCGGACGGCGGCGGGCCGGCCAGGTCGCTGGCCTTGAAGGCGTCGCGCGACACCGAGCCGCAGGCGGCGAGGGTCATCAGGGCGAAGGCGGCGAGGGCGAGGCGGATCGGACGCATGTCGGGCCGGAGGTGTTCGAACGGCGCGAACCTAGGCGTGGCCGGGCCCCGCGTCCACTCAATGGCGCGTTTGATCAAAGTGCGGTCCAAAAACGCAAAACGGGCCGGCGGTGAGCCGGCCCGTTCGCGGGTCGCTTGTGCAGTGCGGCTTTTTAGGCCGACTGCAGTTGGCCGGCCGAGACCTTGCCGCTGCGGCGGTCTTGCTCGAGCTCGTAGCTGACCTTCTGACCTTCGTTCAGCGAGGTCATGCCGGCGCGCTCGACGGCCGAGATGTGCACGAAGACGTCGTTGCCGCCGTCTTCAGGCTGGATGAAGCCGAAGCCCTTGGTGCCGTTAAACCATTTCACGGTGCCGATAGCCATTGGGATAGTCCTTTAGATCGTAGTGCAGGGCGCCTCGCGGCGTGCGCCGGGAAGCGATCAATTTCGTTGGAGGTCGGAGGGCTGGCCCGGGGCTTCTTCAGAAAGAAGCGTGGAATAGCGGATCGAGCGGCAGCGAATTCGATGACGGTCTTCTAGAAGCTCATCCCGGCAATAGCAAGCGGAACATCGATATTTTATTTTTTGAGCTGAAGCATCACCTTCAAAGCACTTCGGGCGTTGTGGTTATCAACGTCGCAGAATTCAAATGGAGCGTGGCCATGACGCTGATCGACCGCATCCCCAGCCTCAGGGACGCCGAACTGGCGCAACTGCTGAGCAACGTGCGCCGCCTGGACGTCAGCGGCACGCCCGAGGAACGCCGGCGTGCGGCCGAGGTTGCGCCGCACCTGGAGCGCGAGGCTTCCCGCCGTCGCGAGCGGGTGCTGATGGCGCGTCGCGCGGCGACAGCGCGGTTCTAGACCCACGCCTACTAGGTAGGACGCCTTAAGCATCGAAATCGCCTTGATTGGTTCGATATTGCGAGTCACTCTCAATAACGACCTTGAGTCCTGGAGGCGATCATGGTGTTGCGGATGACGGGGACGCGCTGGCTGGCCCTGATGATGCAGGCCGAGCGGGCAGGCGGCGAAGACCGGCCCGACAGCGAATGGCTGATGTACGGGCCGTCCGAGGAAGACGACGACGGCGAGATCATCGCGGGCGAGTAGGGCTCATCCCGGCTCGAACGCCAGCGTCCGCGCGAAGAACGGCAGGGCGCGGGCCTCGACGCGGCCGTCTTGCGTCCAGTGCCGCTCGCCCCACCAGCCGCGATATTCCTCGGCCTCGTTGGGCACGCCGAACTCTTCCAGCAGGCCGGCGAAGGCGCGGTTGGCGACCACGTGGTCGGCGTTGCCGTCGAAGCGGCCCCAGTCGAACATCAGGCCGCGCAGGCCCTTCAGGTCGGCGGCGTGGGCCGGCAGCAGGCGGTCGAGCAGGAAGGCGTTCTGCAGCTTGGCGGTCAGGACGGGATCGGTGGCCAGGCCCGCCCCGCGGCCGCTGGCCGGAAGGTCGGCATAGAACGGGGCCTTGTCGAGATTGGGCAGGAAGGCCTGGTACATCCCCAGGAACACCCGCGAGAAGCCGTCGTCGCCCAGGTCGTCGAGCGACCTGGCGGCCGCCAGGCGCTCGAAATTGGGGCGCGAGTTCATGGTCTGCAGGCCCACGCCCGTGCCCACCGGATGCAGGGCGTAGACCGCCCCGAACACGCCCGGCGCCACCATGGCCGTGCGGATCGCGCCATAGCCGCCCATGCGGTCGCCCAGCAGTCCGCGCGAAGCCGGGGCGGGCAGGGTGCGAAAGCGGCAGTCAACCGCGTCCACCAGGTCCTTGGCCAGGAAGCCCGTCCAGTCGCCGGTGATCGGCGAGGTGGCGTAGAACGAACTGCCGGCCGGGGTGGAGAAGTCGGCGCTGACCAGGATCAGGGGTGGGATCGATCCGTCCGCGATGGCCCGGTCGAGCACGGCCTTGGCGCCGTCGCGCTCGAAGATCGCGCGATGGCCGTCGAACAGGTTGGGCAGGAAGTAGACGACCGGATAGCGCCGCGACCCGGCCTCATAGCCGTCGGGCAGGTAGGCGGCGACCTTGCGGATCGGCGCGACCCCCGCCTTGTTGCCGTCGAAGCGCCGCGAGGCGACCTCGAAATCCACCAACCGCCCCTCGGCCCGCGCCGCCAGCGGCGTCAGGGTAAGAAGGAGCAACACAACGCACAGCACGCCACGCATCGCACCACCCCCGTCGCAGGTGTTGGAAGAGCGATGTTCTTCCTATGCGTGTGTCGGATTTGCGGCGGCGCTCAGGACGGGTCCTGGCTCCAGGGGTCGATCAGGGGCGCGCCGGTCGAGGCGAAGTCCATCGTGTTGCGCGTGACCACCGTCATGCCATGGACGAGGGCGGTCGCGGCGATCAGCGCGTCCCGCTCGGCGCGAGGATCAGGCACGTGCAGACCCGCGCAGCGTTTGGCGACGGCCGTGTCGATCGGCAGGACCCGATCCTTGAATTCGGCCAGGACCTGCTGGTCGAGCCAGGTTCGAAGCATCGCGCCTTGCGACGGGTCACGACGCTCCATCCGCAGAACCCCGGCTTCGAGTTCCAGGACGGTGATCGCCGAGATGTAGAGAGCGCCTGCGTCGACGCTGTCGGCCCATGCCACGACGTTGGGATCGGCCCTGCCGTGCCGGGCCTTGCGCAGTTCCGAGACGACGTTCGTGTCGAGGACGAACATCAATCGAAATCGGCCGGGCGGGCGCCGATGACCGCGCGCTGCGGCTCGAACGCGATGGTCTCGGCCTCCGGCATGGTCAGGGCGTCGACGATGCTGCGCCGGTCGCCGGCCAACCTGCGATACTCCTCGATGCTGAGCAGCACGTGGCGGGGCTGGCCGCGGTCGGTGATGAAGACCGGCCCGTTCGCGGCGGCCTTCTTGGCGCCGCTGGCGTCCTGATTGAACTCTCGGCTCGATAGGGTGGTGATGGGCATGTCGCTTTACCCTGCGGAATGTAGTTACGTTACTACATTCCGCAGGGCGGAACAACGATCCCCGCCAGGATCAGGTCAGGGCCTTGCGGGCGGCTTCCCAGTACTGGGCGCCGGTGATCAGGGTGACGATCGCGGCGACGCCGAGCAGGCCGTGGACGGCCCAGGAGACGGGCTCGATGATCGCCGGGTCCTGCGGCAGGTTGAACGCGCCCCAGGACACCACCACCAGCTCGCCGCCGATGGCCACCAGCTGCAGGGTGGTCTTCCACTTGGCCAGCAGGGTGACGGGCAGCTTGATCCCCTTGCCGGCGCCGACCTCGCGCAGGGCGCTGACGGCGAACTCGCGGAACAGGATCAGGCCGGCCGGCAGGATGACCAGCGGGTTGGGGCCCAGGGCCATCAGGCCCAGCAGCGCGCCGCAGACCAGGATCTTGTCGCCGATGGGATCGAGAATCGCGCCCCAGATGCTGACCGCGTCGAGCTTGCGAGCCAGCCAGCCGTCGAAGAAGTCGGTGACGGCCGCGATCACGAAGGCCCAGAACGCCCAGCGCTGCAGGGAGAACTGCTGGTCGCCCGTCAGTTGCTCGCTGAGCCAGGGCACGCCGCCGGCGGCCGTGGCCAGGGCCACGAACATGAACAGGGCGATGACCAGGCGGGCGGAGGTCAGGATGTTGGGCAGGGCTTTCATGGCGCCGTTCTAACGCATGAGCGCAGGAGAGGGCTATGGCGCATGCGCGCTCATGGCCAAGGCTTTCGTCTCAAGTGGAGGCCGGGATTCATCAACACTGACCTTTCTTCCCGAGCTTGCCCGCCTTCGCGGGGAAGCATGGGTCCGGGGCCGGTCGTCGTACGGATTTCGATCCGTCCTAAGGCGTGAAGACCTCGGCGTTGTCCATGCGCACGTCGCGGATGGCGCGATAGGCGTCCTGGGCGCTGCGTTCGCGCTCGGGCAGGAAGTTCAGCAGCAGCGAGCGCCGCCGCGCGCCGGACGCGTTGCGGGTGGCGCCGTGCAGCAGGTCGGCGTCGAACACCAGGATGTCGCCCGCCCGGCCGGACAGGGTCAGGGACAGGGTCTCGTCAGGCTCGCCCCGATCGAGCGTGCGCGGCACTACCCGTGTGGCGCCGTTGTCGGGACCATAGTCGTCGAGGAAGATCATCGCCGACACCGCGTGCAGGCCCGCGCCGTCGCGATGCAGGGGCTGAAGCCCGGCGCCGGGCAGGGGCTCGCGGCCCTCGACCTGGGCCAGGAAGAAGGGGCCGCCGAGCATCCGCCCCGCCACCGCCAGCAGGGCGGGCAGGCGGCAGGTCTCGCGAACCGTCCGGTCCAGGTCGACCAGCGCGTGGCGCCAGCCGGGAGCCTTGGGAACGCCCCACTGATCGCCGGTCCCGACCCCCGCCTCGAAGGCGCGGCGCAGGGGCTCGCGCCAGGCTTCCGGCGTCGCGCCGCGCAGCAGCAGGTACCCGTCGCGATCGAGGAGGGCGGCCTGTTCGGTCGACGGCGAGCCGACCCTGGTCGGCGTCAAAGCGGTGCACATCGCGCTTGCGTAGAGCTCAACCCAGGGGCTCGCAAGGTCGGCACGTAAGGCGGACCGGGAGCGCGGGGAAAAATGGGCGCCGGCGGTGGTGGCGCTCGGAGGCGGCCGCTCCCAGATAGGACGCGGGGCGTATAGTGTAACACCAAGTGGAGTAGAGCCTCATGAGCACGGAATTCGCGAACAAGGTCGCCCTGGTCACCGGCGGCGCCTCGGGCATCGGCGAGGCGGTGGTGCGCGAGCTGGCGGCGGGCGGCGCCAAGGTGGTGATCGCCGACTTCAACCTCGACGCCGCCGAAAAGCTGGCCAAGGAAGTCTGCTCGGCCAGCGCCTTCAAGGTGGACGTCGCCGATCCGGGCCAGGTCGAGGCCATGGTCAAGTTCGCGGTCGACACCTACGGCGCCCTGCACCTGGCGGTGAACAACGCCGGCATCGGCGGCCCCAACCTGCCCACGGCCGACTACCCGCTCGACCAGTGGAAGCGCGTCGTCGATGTCGACATGAACAGCGTGCTCTATTCGATGAAGTACGAGATCCCGGCCATGCTGGCGGCCGGCGGCGGCTCGATCGTCAACATGGCCTCGATCCTGGGCACGCATGGCTGGGCGGGTTCGGGCGCCTATGTCGCCTCCAAGCACGCGGTGGTCGGCATGACCAAGACCGCCGCCATCGAGTACGCCCCGCAGGGCGTGCGCATCAACGCGGTGGGGCCGGGCTTCATCGAGACGCCGCTGATCCATTCGGAGATGACCGACGAGGCCCGCGCCGGCCTGATCGGCCTGCATCCGGCCGGACGCCTGGGCCGTCCCGAGGAGGTTTCGGCCCTGACCTGCTTCCTGCTGTCGGACCGCGCCTCGTTCATCACGGGCAGCTACCACCTGGTGGACGGCGGGTTCTCGGCCCGCTGAGGACACGGCCCCGCCGTTCGCACGGCGGGGCAATCCTCTTCCTTGAAACAAGGCTCGAGCGAAGAAATCTCATTGATTTTGGCGAATTTCCTGTTTGGCGCGGGTGGTTTTCTTCTCTCGGATGGTTGACGTGGCGGGCGGGTAGCGCCAAGCCGTGGTCAAGTTTCCGAGGACGCCATGACCGCCAGCGCCGCACCGACCAGCAACTCCTCCCGCCGCGTGCTGCTGGCCAGCCTGGTGGGCACGGCGGTCGAGTTCTACGACTTCTACATCTACGCCACGGCCGCCTCGCTGGTGTTCGGCCCGCTGTTCTTCCCGTCGCACTCGGCTTCGATGCAGCTGCTGGCCTCGTACGCCAGCCTGGCGGTGGCCTTCTTCGCGCGGCCGGTCGGAGCGATCGCCTTCGGCCACTTCGGCGACCGCATCGGCCGCAAGTCGACGCTGGTGGCGTCGCTGATGCTGATGGGCGGCTCGACCCTGCTGATCGCCTTCCTGCCGACCTACCAGATGGCCGGCTGGCTGGCGCCGGCGCTGCTGTGCGTGCTGCGCTTTGGGCAAGGCTTCGGCCTGGGCGGCGAGTGGGGCGGGGCGGCGCTGCTGGCCGTCGAGAACGCCCCTCCCGGCTGGAAGGCGCGCTTTGGCATGTTCCCGCAGCTGGGTGCGCCGGTGGGCTTCATCGCCGCCAACGGTCTTTTCCTGATCCTGGGCCTGGCGCTGAGCCCCGAGCAGTTCATGGCTTGGGGCTGGCGCCTGCCGTTCCTGGCCAGCGCGGTGCTGGTGGGCCTTGGCCTGTGGGTGCGGCTGAAGCTGACCGAGACCCCGGCCTTCGCCGCGGCCCTGGCCCACGAACCGCCGCCGGCCGTGCCGCTGGCCGAGCTGCTCAAGCGTCACTGGAGGGAGACCCTGGGCGGCACCTTCGCCGTGGTCTGCTGCTTTGCGCTGTTCTACCTGACCACGGCCTTCGCGCTGGGCTACGGCGCCAAGACCCTGGGCTATGACCGCCAGCTGTTCCTGGCCGTGCAGCTGTTCGCCATCCTGTTCATGGCCGGCGGCATCGTCGCCTCGGGCTACTGGTCGGACGCCACGACGCCCCGGCGCGTGCTGATGGCCGGGTGCGCCATGACCGTGGCCGCCGGGGCACTGCTGCCGGTGATGATGGGCGCCGGCTCGCTGGCCCTGATCTGCACCTTCCTGTCGGCGGCCCTGTTCGCCATGGGCTTCGTCTACGGTCCGCTGGGCTCGTGGCTGCCCGAACTGTTTCCGGCTCGCGTGCGCTACACCGGCGCGTCGATGGCCTTCAACATCGGCGGCATCATCGGCGGCGGCCTGACGCCGATGGTGGCCACCGCCCTGGCCGCGCAGGGCGGCTTGGTTCCGGTCGGGATCTACCTGGCGGTCGCCGCGGCGATCAGCTTCGTCGCCCTGGTGCTGCTGAAGACGCGCACCGAAGCTTAAGGTTGGCGGATAACGCTGGTTTCTTACCGGGTGACAGGGGCGACGCATCGCGTAAGGTCGCGTCATCCGGGCAGGGGAGCATGGGCATGGCGGGGCTGACGAACGGCGCGATCCAAGGGGCTGTCCGCAACCTCCTGGCCGCCGCCGCGTAAATCCGCCCATGGCGTCCACTCCTTCCGAGACCCCGGCCGCGTCGCACCGGGGCCTGCGCAGTTCGGTCCGCGGCCTGCTGGTGCTGCTGACCGTCAGCCTGCTGGTGCCGGCGCTCGCCGCCACGGCCCTGCTGCTGGAGCGCTCCAACCGCCAGAACCGCGACCAGCTGGAAGAGCAGCTGCTGGCCACGGCGCGGGCGCTGTCGGGCGCAGTCGATCGGCAGGTGGCCGAAGGCGTGGCCGTGGCCGAGACCCTGGCCACCGACCAGGCCCTGCTGAACGGCGACTGGAAGAACTTCTACATCCGGGCCAAGCGCGCCACCGGCAACCGGCCCGGCTGGGTGGCCGTGACCGCGGCCGACGGCCAGCAGGTGGTCAACACCCTGGCCCCCTGGGGCGCGGCCCTGCCCAAGACCCCGCCGCCGGCCTACATGGTCGCCGCCCGCGCGGCCGGCCGCACCCAGGTTTCCGACCTGCGCATGGGCGCGCTGGCCCAGCGCCACGTGATCA
The DNA here is from genome assembly GCF_056395525.1 of Caulobacter sp. 10L414. NCBI lineage: Bacteria > Pseudomonadati > Pseudomonadota > Alphaproteobacteria > Caulobacterales > Caulobacteraceae > Caulobacter > Caulobacter sp. 10L414. The sequence goes on along the minus strand of NZ_JBFTJR010000010.1, from coordinate 71,471 downwards.
CCGTCGGCGCGCCGGTGGACATCAGGGGCCAGCCCTATGTGGTCTCCTACGTGGTCGAGGCGGCCAGCTTCACCTCGGTGTTCCGCCAGCAGCGCGCGCCCGAGAGCTGGGTCGCCACCATCCTGGACAACCAGCGCAAGGTGATCGCCCGCTCGGTGCGCAACGAGCGCTTCACCGGCGCCAGCGCCTCGCCGGACATGACCCGCAACCTGGCCCGCTCCAACGAGGGGATCAGCAAGAGCGTGTCGCTCGACAACGTGAAGACCCGCGTGGCCTACACCCGCTCGCCCCGCACCGGCTGGACGCTCGTGGTGGCCATTCCCCGCGCCGACGTCGCCAAGGTGGGCGTGGCGGCGGCCTGGGGCACGGCGGCGATCTTTCCACTGCTGCTGCTGCTGGGCGTGGGCATGGCGCTGTTTCTGGCCAACCGCATCAATCGCGAGGTGGTGGGGCTGGTCGAGGACGCCGGCGCGATCGGCGACGGGCGGCCGCTGGATCCGGGCAAGCGCGGCGGGCTGGCCGAGATCGCCGTCGTGCGCGAGGCCCTGGTCGCGGCCTCGCACGAGCTGGAGGCCCGCGAGGCGCGCCAGGCGGTGATGATCAACGAGCTGAACCACCGGGTGAAGAACAACCTGGCCACGGTGCAGTCGCTGGCCCGCCAGACCTTCGCCAAGCTCGACGCAGACCAGGTGCGGATCTTCACCGAGCGGCTGGTGGCCTTCTCGGCCGCCCACGATCTTCTGACCCGCACCGGCTGGAACGAGGCCGACCTGACCGACGTGGCGGCCATCTGCGTGCGCGCCCATGGCGAGCGCATAGATGCCTCGGGGCCGAAGGTGGCGCTGAGCCCGCACGTGGCGGTGTCGCTGTCGATGGTGCTGCACGAACTGGCCACCAACAGCGCCAAGTACGGCGCGCTGTCGGCGCCGGAGGGGCGGGTGAGCCTGCGCTGGAGCGTCGACCAGGACGCCAGGCAGCTGCGCCTGACCTGGAGCGAGAGCGGCGGTCCGGCGGTCAGCCAGCCCGATCGGTTCGGCTTCGGGGCGAGGCTGATCGAGAACCTGACCCAGCGCGAACTGAAAGGCCGCTCGCGCTTCGACTTCCATGCCGAGGGCCTAGTGTTCGAGGCCTGGCTGCCGCTGGCCTCGGTGCAGCGCTGGAGCAACGACTTCTGAGGGCCCGCGGAGGACGGGGCGTCCTCCGCGTCCGCCGAGATCTCAGAGCGCCTGCTCGATCCAGCCCGTGCCCGTCGTCGCCTGGCCCTGGAAGCTGCCCTCGGCCGAGGCGATGCCCTCGTAGATCGAGCCGGTCGGCAGGGGGAACTCCTGGTCGGCCACCAGGGCCTTGAAGTTCAGCACCGCGTCGAAGCCGGCGATGTCGAGCTGGTAGTCGAGATAGTAGACCACGCCGGAGGCCGGGCTGGTCCAGGGGCGATCGGCGGTCATCACGCCCGGCACGACGTACATCTGGCCCTCCGGGTCCTGCAGGGTGACCTCGCAGGGGACCGGCTCGCCGGGCATGGGCCGTTTGTGTTCGCCGTACAGCACGTAGTGGTTCGACAACGACCAGCCATTGTCGAGCTGGGCGTTCTGCAGGATCCACTTCACCGGGTTCTGGGCGGTGCCGAAGAAGCCGTACTCGTGGTCCATCCAGGTCTTGCCGGTCACCTCGAAGATCTCGCCGTCGATGGTGATCGTGCCCGAGGCGGCGATGTTGGTCAGCGAGTAGTAGTAGTTGCCGGTCTGCAGGTGCGAGCCGCTGGCCTTGGGCAGGATCTGGCTGACGCCGGTGCCCCAGACGACGAAGGGCGCGCCGTTCTGCGACATGGTCAGGTCGAAGACGATCTCGGTGTCGGTGGCCTCGTCAGTCAGCTTGGTGACCACGGCCATGTTCTGGGTGGGATCGCCCCAGGCCGCGTCCATGGTGATGAAGGTGTGCACCGCCTCGGCGGCGGCGCCCGAACCCTTCTGGCCGGGACCGCCGATGACGATGTGCGGCGGCGAGGTGTAGCCGCGGCCCGGATTGGTGACCTGGATCGACAGGATCGCGCCGGTGGCCGGGTCGATCAGCGGATAGGCGATGGCCTGCGAGCCGCCGCCGCCGGTCACGGTGACGGTGGTGGCGAGCGGATCGTAGCCCGAGCCGGGATTGGTCACCTTGATCGCGGTCAGCCGGCTGTTGGGATCGCCCAGGCGCACGCGCCAGTCGCGATTGACGTCGTGCTCGGCCCAGGTCGCCGGATCATAGCCGGCGGGCGGGGTGAAGGTGGTGGTGCGCTGGTAGTGCTTCTGGGTCGCGACGTCGGTCAGCATGATCTGCGAGAAGCCGAAGCCCCGGCCCTGGAACGAGGCGGCGTTGATCTCGAAGCCGAACACCCGGTCGCCCGCCTTCAGCGTGCCGATGTGCCACCACCATTCGGTGGGGGCGTCGCGGTGCAGGTAGTGATCGGCGGGCAGGCGGATCACCGACAGCTCGCGCGGGATCGGCTTGGGCGCGTCGGTGTCGGCGCAGGCCGAGGCGAGCGGGCGCGCGAGGCCGCGGCCCCGAAGGAACGGCAGGATGGTCATGGCGATGTTTCCCCCAGGCGCTCGGACACGGCGCGTCGGGCGCGCCGCGTGGCAGGTTGCATGCTTTTCCAGAGCGGCCTGAGGTTGCGTTCGGCGAACAGCGTTGTCAATCGCGCGGGGCGCGTTTTGGGTAGGGGCGTCAGCCCTTGCGGAAGAAGGCATGGATGCGTTCGGCCAGGGCCTGGCTGACGCCGTCGACCTTGACCAGATCCTCGACGCCGGCGCGGCCCACGCCCTTGGCCGAGCCGAAGGCGTGCAGCAGGGCCTTCTTGCGGCCGGGACCCACGCCCTCGATCTCGTCGAGCGGGTTCTTCTTCAGGTCCATGCTGCGGCGGGTGCGGTGGGCGCCGATGGCGAAGCGGTGGGCCTCGTCGCGCAGGCGCTGCAGGTAGTACAGGACCGGCGACTTGGGCTCGAGCATGAATGGCGTCTGGCCGGGGATGAAGAAGCGCTCCAGGCCCGCGTCGCGATCGGGGCCCTTGGCCACGCCGACGACGGCGATGTCGTCCACGCCCAGGTCGGCCATGATCTCCAGCGCCGCGTCCAACTGGCCCTTGCCGCCGTCGACCAGTACGAGGTCGGGCCGGTTGGCGTCGTCGCCTTCTTCCTCTTCCTTGACCAGGCGGGAGAAGCGGCGCTTCAGCACCTCCTTCATCATGCCGTAGTCGTCGCCGGGCGTGAGCTCGGTCGAGCGGATGTTGAACTTGCGGTACTGGCCCTTCATGAAGCCTTCGGGGCCGGCCACGATCATGCCGCCGACCGCATTCGTGCCCTGGATGTGGCTGTTGTCGTAGACCTCGATCCGCTCGGGCGGGGCGTCCAGCTTGAAGGCCTCGGCCACGCCGGCCAGCAGCTTGGTCTGGGCGCTGCCCTCGGCCATCCGGCGGCCCAGGGCCTCGCGGGCGTTGGTCAGGGCGTGACCGACGAGGTCGGCCTTCTCGCCGCGCTTGGGCACGGCGATCTCGACCCTGCGGCCGCTCTTCAGCGCGAAGGCCTCGCTCAGCAGGTCGGAGTCGGCCGGCTGGACGTTGGCCAGGATCAGGCGGGGGATCGGCTTGTCGTCGTAGAACTGGCCCAGGAACGCGGTGATGACCCGCTGCTCCTCGGTGACGCCTTCCTCCTCGTCCTCGGCGGCGCCGGTGATGCGGGGGAAGTAGGCGTGGTTGCCCCAGTTCTGGCCCGCGCGGAAGAAGAACACCTGCACGCAGGCCTGGCCGCCCTCGACGTGCAGGGCGACGACGTCGGCCTCTTCCACGGTCTCGGGGTTGATCTGGCTTTCCTGGGCGACGGCGGCCAGGGCGCGGATGCGGTCGCGAAGGCGGGCGGCGCGCTCGAACTCCAGCTCCTCGGCCGCCTCTTCCATCTGCTTGGCCATCGACGCCATCACCGCGCGGGACTTGCCGCGCAGGAACGCCTCGGCCTGGTCGACCAGCGCGCCGTAGTCCTCCAGGCTGATCAGGCCGGTGCAGGGCGCGGCGCAGCGCTTGATCTGGTGCAGCATGCAGGGGCGGTCGCGCGTCTCGTAGACGCTGTCGCTGCACGAGCGCAGAAGAAACGCCTTCTGCAGCGTGTTGAGCGTGCGGTTCACCGCCCAGGCGCTGGCGAACGGCCCGAAATAGTCGCCCTTGATGGCGTGAGCGCCGCGGTGCTTGCGAAGCTGCGCGGCGTCGTGGTCGCGGCGGATGAGGATCTCGGGGAAGCTCTTGTCGTCGCGCAGCAGCACGTTGAAGCGCGGCTTCAGCTGCTTGATCAGGTTGATCTCGAGCAGCAGGGCGTCGGCTTCGGTGCGGGTGGTGACGAACTCCATGGCCCGCGTGGCGTCGACCATGTGGGCGATGCGGTTGGTGTGGAAGCGGCCCTGCGCGTACTGCACCACGCGCTTCTTCAGGCTTTTGGCCTTGCCGACGTACAGCACCTCGTCGCCTTCGCCGATCATCCGGTAGACGCCCGGCCCGTCGGGCAGGCGCGTGACCTCGTCCTTGATCAGGGCGGCGCCGGACAGCTTCGGCGGTTCGGCGGGGGAGGGAATGTCGGCGGTGGTGTCGGTCACGAGGCAGATATAGGCGAGTCCGGGGAAGTCAGCGACGTTCGAGGCTGTGTCTGATGCGCAGGATCACGACTGCGTCGCCGCGAACTTGGTGCTGGATGACATACTGGTTGGAGTGGAAGACCATGTAGTGCTCGCGATAGCGGCCAGTGAACTTGGCTGCGCCGCGCTGCGGGAAGTCGATCAACCCGCTGATGGCGGCTTCCAGTTCCAGTTCCAGACCAAGACCACGGGCATGGGGCGAACTGCGCTCAATAAGCCAGGCTTCAAGCCTATTGATGTCGGCATTGGCAGGCTCGGTGAGTACGATCCGGCGCACGGGTCAGCGAGGCTGACCGAAGTTCCGCAGGCGCGCCTGCACTTGCTCCCAGGGGACGCCGCCGGTTCTAAGCGCTTCCTCGGCGATCCGATCCAGTTCGTCGGCATAGGCGTCCGCGTCTTCGCCGAAGCCGTTGTCCCGTGCGATCCGAGCCGGGGCGTCATTCCATCGGCTTTCGGCCTCTCGGAGGCCGGGCTGTTCGAGGGCGCGCGACAGGATGTCGAGGACGTAGGCCTCCGGGCTCTGGCCGGCCGCCTCGGCGAGGGTTCTAAGCCGCTCGGCGCGCGCCGGGTCGATCCTGATGGTGATTGCGTCATCGGCCATGTTCTCATGATGTTCCAGTTGCCGTTTGTCGTCAATCGCGAGGGGCGCTATGAGGCGCCCCATGACCACCCGCTCGCTCTTCGTCACCCCGCTCTATGAAGCCACCCTGTCCGGCGAGAAGGGCTTCGAGACCTTCATCGACGACCTGCACGACGCCTGCATCGCCGTGGCCGAGGACGACGAGGCCGGCCAGGCCTGGGCCGAGCGCAAGGGCTATCTGGGCTACACCTCCTACGCCTCGCTGGACGACCTGCCCCAGCGCGACAGCCTGTTCGCGGACCTCAAGAAGAAGCTCGACAAGCACGCGGCCGCTTTCGCCAAGGCGCTGCGGTTCGACCTGGCGGGCGGCAAGCTGGTGATGGACAGCTTCTGGATCAACATCCTGGATCCGGGCGGCCAGCACACCGGCCACATCCACCCCCACAGCGTGATCTCCGGCACGGTCTACGTGACCATTCCGCCGGGCGCCTCGGCCCTGAAGTTCGAGGATCCGCGCCTGCCGATGATGATGGCCGCGCCCACCCGCCAGGACGACGCGCCTGAAAACCTGCAGCCCTTCGTCTATGTCCAGCCCGAGCCGGGCACGGTCCTGATGTGGGAGAGCTGGCTGCGCCACGAGGTGACGCCCAACCAGGCCGAGGAGCAGCGGATCAGCGTCAGCTTCAACTACGCCTGGCGGTGACGCGCGCGGCCTGTGCGAAAGATCACAAAAATTTAGCCTTCACCTTGAGTATCGCTTAGGTAGTATTCGACCTCGGGGAACATTGTTCGGGGAGGCTGCGATGAGCGGTGCTGGTGGGCGCGTGCGCGATGCGCGCTTGACGTTGACGGTAGGGGCGGCCCTGGCCGCCGTCGCCATCCAGGCGGGGACGGCCGCCGCGCAGGATCGGGTCGTCGACAATCCCCGCCTGCTGGGCGCGCCGATCGAGGCGACGGCGCAGGCGGCGCAGAAGGGAACGACCAGCCTGCTGGCGATCACCGGCACGGCGTCGGGCGACAAGAGCTACGTTATCCCGCCATCGACCGCGGCGATCACCGCCGACAAGCGCCTGGCGCTCAACATCGTCTACACCGACGGGCGGCTCTACAACCCGGCCAATGGGCGCTACGACAAGGTCCACCTGCGCAGCTACAACGGCACCGACGTCTCGTCGACCACGCCCTATGTGGCGCCGACGATCCTGACGCGGCCGGGCGAGACGGTCCGCGTCGCGCTGGACAACAGGCTGCCTGCCGATCCCAGCTGCACCGACCCCAACTGGCTGATCAACGTGCCGCACTGCTACAACGGCACCAACCTGCACAGCCACGGCCTGTGGGTCAGCCCGACCGGCAACAGCGACAACGTGCTGCTGTCGATCAATCCCGGGGTGAAGTTCGAGTACGAATACAACATCCCCCGCGACCATCCGGCCGGCACCTTCTGGTACCACACCCACCGGCACGGCTCGACGGCGCTACAGGTCTCCAGCGGCATGGCCGGGGCTCTGGTCATCAAGGGCGACCGCAAGCCGACCCCCAGCGCCAACGGTGACCTCGACACCCTGCTCTACAAGAACGGGGCTCCGATCCCGGAAAAGCTGCTGGTGTTCCAGCAGATCCAGTATGCGTGCCTGGACAAGAACGGGAACATCAAGGTCAAGACCGACGCCAAGGGCAACGTGGTCGAGTGGGTCTGCGATCCGGGCGACACCGGCGTGATCGAGTTCTACAGCGACGCCAACGGCAACGGCTTTGGTCCCGGCAGCTGGGGGCAGTCGGGCCGCTACACCAGCATCAACGGCCAGGTGCTGGCGACCTTGCCGGCCAAGCAGGGCGAGCTTGCCCGCTGGCGGATGATCCACGCCGGCGTGCGCGACACCATCTCGCTGCAGTTCGTGAAGATGGCCGACGGCGGCCCCGCGGCCATGGAGCGCCTGGCGGCGGCCGACGGCCCGGCCTTCCAGAAGACCTACTGCATCGGCGAGCCCGTGCCCTTCTACGTGGTCGCCGACGACGGTCTGACCGACGCCCAGGCCCGCAAGGCCACGGTGGTCACCCTGCAGCCGGGCTATCGCAACGACCTGCTGGTGGTTTTCCCCAAGGCCGGCAACTACTGCATGCTCGACGCCGACACCGCGCCCAGCGCCACGGTCAACAGCATCGCCGTCGGCACGCGCCTGCTGGGCAAGGTCAGCGTCGCGCCGGGCCAGGAAGTCCGCGACATCCCGGCCTTCGTCACCAACGAACTGGTGGCGGCCGCCAACGTGCAGATGCCGCCGGACGTGCGCGCCAGCGTCGTCGCCGACCTGCGCAACGGCCTGAAGCTGACCCGCTTCGTGCCGCACCCGACGATCACCGAGGCCGAAATCAAGGGTTCAGAGACCGAGAAGGTGCTCTTCAACATCGCCATCCCCGGCCAGAACACCAACATGCCGGTGCAGTTCGAGGTGGGCTCGCAGGACTACGCCCCGCGCCCCTACGCGCCCGACCGGGTCGACCGCACCCTGGTGCTGGGCACCGCCCAGGAGTGGGAGCTGCGCTCGGAGTTCGTCAGCCACCCGTTCCACATCCACGTGAACCCGTTCCAGATCGTCAAGATCCTGGATCCCAACGGCAAGGACGTCAGCGCGCCCGGCGCGGTCGACGACTTCGGCCCCGGGCCGGCCGACCCGCAGTATCCGGGCCTGAAGGGCGCCTGGAAGGACACCCTGTGGGTCAAGAGCGTGCAGAAGACCGACAACGGTCCCTACCTGCCCTACACCCTGATCGTCCGCACCCGCTACCAGCGCTACATCGGCGAGTACGTCCTGCACTGCCACATCCTCGATCACGAGGACCAGGGCATGATGCAGAACGTCCAGATCGTGCTGCCCGACGGCGCCGGCGGCGTGTCCCACGGCCACCACTGACCGACCCCTCCCGGCGCGGCCTCGCAAGGTCGCGCCGGCGTTTCCCCGATCCCAATCCGATCCCCAGAGAGAGTCCGTGACATGACCCAGGATCCCGCCGCCTCCGGCCCGTTCTCCGCTCCCTCGCGTCGCGACCTGATGGCCGGCGGCGCCGCGATCGTGGGCGCGATGGCCGCCGGCCAGGCGCTGGCCCAGCCCGCCGCGCCGACCAAGGCCCGCTGGCGGCGCTGGAACGTCAGCAGCCCGGAAGGCAAGAAGGCCCTGGCCAGCTACGCCCGGGCGATCGACATCATGCTGAAGCTGCCGCCGTCGCATCCCTACAACTGGTACAACCACGCCCTGACCCACACGGTCGACTGCCCGCACGGCAACTGGTGGTTCGTGGTCTGGCACCGGGGCTATGTGGGCTGGTTCGAGCAGGTGGTCCGCAAGCTCAGCGGCGACAACACCTTCGCCTTCCCCTACTGGGACTGGACGGCCAATCCTCAAGTGCCGGCCGAGATGTTCCAGGGCGTGCTCAACCCCAGCACCTATCCGGGCTACATCCAGAGCCTGGACGCCTTCAACAAGGCGTTCGGGCCGGTGCTCGAGAAGTTCTGGAACGGGCTCACTCCCGCCCAGAACCAGCAGCTGCTGATCCGCGGCCTGCGCTTCCCGGCCGACCTGCTGTTCGACATCGGGCCCAAGGGCGGGCCGATGTTTTTCGCGCCGCCCAAGTCGCGCGGCTCGACCCCGCAGCGCCCGGGCTTCGACGACGTCACCAACCGCGCCGTCTCGGCCTGGATGCTCGACAACGCCCTGGCCCCGCGCGACTTCATCGGTTTCGCCAGCCCCAAGTCGCAGTTCCACAGCAGCATCACCGGCTTCGGGGTGATGGAAGGCCAGCCGCACAACAAGGTGCACAACTGCGTCGGCGGCATCTGGACCGACGCCAACGGCAACACGACCTATGGCGACGGCTTCATGCAGTCGAACCTGTCGCCGGTCGATCCGCTGTTCTTCCTGCACCACGCCAACATCGACCGCATCTGGGACGTCTGGACGCGCAAGCAGCAGGGCTACGGCTATCCGACCCTGCCGGACGACAACCCCAACTACCTCAATCCGCGTGGTGATCTTGGCCAATGGCGGGCCGAGCCGTTCCTGTTCTTCCGCAACGCGGACGGCCAGGTGCTGCCGCCGGCCCAGCAGATGGCCGGCGCCTACGAGACCATCGGGGCCTTCGACTACGACTACCAGCCGGGTTCGGGCGAGAACGTGGTGCCGCCGCCGCGCCCGGGTCCGCGCCTGAAGGCGGCCGTGGCCGCCAAGCCGCAGCAGTTCCTCGCCAAGCTGAACATCCCCAGCGACGCCAGCCTGGCCTCGGGCGACGTGGCCGTGCCGCAGTCGCTGCTGACCGAGGCGGTCAAGGTGGACGGCCCCAAGCTGCTGGCCACCCTGACGGTGGAGCTGCCGCCGTTCGAGCACGGCCACGACCTGGCGGTGGTGGTCAACACGCCCGAGAGCGAGGCGGTCGGCGTCAACTCGCCGGGCTTCGTCACCACGCTGTCGATGTTCGGCCAGCACCTGGTGACCCGGCCGGTCACCTTCACCGTGCCGCTGTCGCCGCCGCTGGCCAAGCTGGCCATGGCCAAGGGCCTGGGCGCGGCCGCCTCGGACGCGGGCCTCAACATCCGCCTGGTGCGCCTGAAGCCGCGCATGCTGTCGAACGCGGCCCCGTCGCACGACCACGGCGCGGCCCCGGGCGCGACCCGGGCCGAGCCGGAACTGCTGGGCGTCGAGGTCAACGCCTACTGAGGCGATGCACGAGGGAGGAAAGCCATGGCTCTGGCCGGCAAGTGGACCTACCGCAGCTACCTGAACAATCCCGAGCTGGTGGGCGATGACGCCCAGACGGCGCTCAGCCTGATCTTCGGCGAGGGGGTGTTCACCTTCGAGACCCCGACGCCGCGCAGCCTGACGGGCACGCTCGACATGGGCGGCGGCTACGTGCTGGACCTGAAGGGCGAGGTGGATCCCGAGTGCGAGGGGCCGACCACCCTCGTCATCCGGGGCTTTGGCCGCGACGGCACGCCGACGGCCGGCTGGGAGTACGACTACTACGGCTGGCCCGGCTACATGTGGCCCGACGGCGTGGACCAGGTTCCGTCGATCGTCGGCACGATCGTGCGGGCCAAGCCGCACAACGGCGAGCCGGCCGGCGTGACGGCCTCGTTCATCGCGGTGGCCCAATGACCGCCCCGGCGCTGCCGCCGTTCACGGTGGGGATCGTGCTCTATCCGGGCGTCGACATCCTCGACGTCGCGGGACCGCACGAGGTGTTCGCCTTCTTCGACGGCGAGGTGATCGGGCGGACCATCCAGGTGGCGACTGTGGCGGCGAGCACCGACCCGATCCAGACCTCGGGCGTCCTGAAGGTGGTGGCGCAGTACGACTATTGCGCCGCGCCGCACATCGACATGCTGTTCGTGCCCGGTGGCGGCGACGGGCTGCAGGCGGCGATCGGCGACAAGGCGCTGCTGGACTTCCTGACCGATCGGGCCGGCAAGGCGCGCTACGTGGTCTCGGTGTGCACCGGCGGCCTGCTGCTGGCCTCGGCCGGCCTGCTGGACGGCTATCGCGCCACCACCCACTGGGGCTTCATCGAGTGCCTGAAGCTGTTTCCGGAGGTGACCGTGGTCAACGGCTGCCCGCGCTGGGTCAAGGACGGCAATCGCATCACCGGGGCGGGGATATCGTCGTCGATCGACGAGTCGCTGTTCATGGTCCAGACGATCGTGACCGACCTGGCCGGCGGTCCGGACGCGGCGGAGAAGGCGCAGCTGGCCTCCCAGCAGGCCCAGCTGTCGATCCAGTACAATCCCGACCCGCCGTTCCCGGGCGGCGATCCGTGCTCGGTCAGCTACGACGTGTTCGAGCCGGTGAACGCCAGCATGGTCGACTTCCGGGCGGCCATCGACAAGGCGATCGAGGCGCGGCTGCATCCGGCGGCGAGCGCCTACAAGGCGACCGTCGAGGCCTGAGGGCGGGGCAGGGCGAGGCGCCCTGAGGGGCGCGCACATTGTCGCAAGCGTCGTTTTGCGGAAGGCCGGGCCTTGCCAGGGCTATGGTCGCGCACGATCTGCGCTGATATGGCTCGTTTCGAGTCGTGCTCTCGCCCTTTTCACCCCCGTCTTCGCCGCCCTCTTCGCGGCGCGCTCGAGTTTTCGCCATGCAGTCGCCGGTCAAAGCCATCATCCTCAGCGCCGGACAGGGCAAGCGCCTGTCGCCGCTGACCGACACCCGTCCCAAGTGCCTGGTGGACCTGTCGGGCCGCTCGGTCCTGGAATGGCAGATCCGCCACCTGCACAGCGCCGGCGTCACCGAGGTGGTGGTCGTCACCGGCTTCAACGCCGACCTGGTCGAGGCCGAACTGGCCAAGCTGCGCCTGCCGGACCTGACCCTGCGCACGATCTTCAACCCGTTCTACAGCGTCAGCGACAACCTGGCCTCGGTGTGGATGGCGCGCGGCGAGATGCAGGGCTCGTTCCTGCTGCTCAACGGCGACACCCTGTTCGAGCCGGCCATCGCCGAGCGCCTGCTGTCGGCCCCGTCGGCCCCTATCACGGTGACCATCGACCGCAAGGACGGCGGCTACGACTCCGATGACATGAAGGTGCGCACCGAAGGCGACGCCCTGCGCGAGATCGGCAAGACCATCACCACCTACGACGCCGAGTCGATCGGCTTCCTGCGCTTCGAGCCCGAGGGCGCGGCGCTGTTCACCGACATCGTCGAGCGCTCGCTGCGCACGCCCGAGGGCCTGCGCCGCTGGTACCTGTCGGCCATCGACCAGATCGCCCGCGCCCACGACGCGGTGGCGGTGCGCTCGATCCAGGGCCTGGACTGGGCCGAGATGGACTTCCCCGAAGACCTGCCCAAGAACCGCGAACTGGCCGCGCGCTGGGCGGCCGCCGAGGCGACCCCGGCCTGACGGCGGGGCGTTTCCTGCGCCCCAAGCGTCACCGCCCGCCCATGCCTTGCGCAGGCGGGCGATTGGCGCGTCCGTCCGGCGGAACGGTGTTCCTCCAAAGAATGTGTCGTGCGTCAATGCGATCATAGGTTGCGCGAAGTCGTTCGCGCCGCCCGGATCGAGGACACGCCATGCCCGAAGCCGCCACCTTCAAGCTGACCGTCTACAAGCCCGACATCATGGCCGACGGCCAGGTGGGGTTCGAATACGACCTGACCCTGGTCGTCGCCGAAGAAGAGAAGGCTGGCTTGCTGTCCGCCGCCTGCGCCGCGCCCGAGGCGGCTTCGACGGCGCGATGCGAGGTGGTTCCGGTGACGGGAACGCTGTCGTTCCCCAACCCGGCCGCGCCGGTGATCTCGCCGTTCACCAGCGCGATGTTCATCTACGACAACGCCCCGGCCATCGGCTTTCCGCTGTCGATCATGGCCAGCAGCACCAGCGCCGAGCTGCTGAAATTCAGGCTCAACCTGTGCTTCCCGTCGATGTCGAGCGACCCGCTTTCCGGCTCGATCGTCTTCGGCGACTGGCCGGGGCCGCTCAGCAACGTCGCGGCCAGCTTCCTGTCGCCGCAGGTCTAGGGCGGATCGGCATTCACCCTATGGACGTCCCAAGATCCGTTCTTCCCCGCGAAGGCGGGGACCCAAGCTGAGTCTGTAGACTGCTCACGGCCGCGCCTTGCCTTGAAGAGCGGCTTGGATCCCCGCCTTCGCGGAGAAGCTCGGTGGAAAATGTTCAGAACGGCTGAATGTCCAACCGCCCTGGGCCGTCGGGTCTAAGGGACGCCAAGCACCCGCACGCCGATCTGGTTGGCCACCGGCCGTTCGCGGCCGGGCACGCCGGTGTGGATCGGCGAGTTCAGCACGCGGGGCCGGCCAAAGCCGTCGTCGACCGCCAGGGTGGTCGAGCCGCCGCCGTCGAGATTGATGGCGTCGGCCGCGCCCAGGTCGCGGAAGAAGGCGGTCAGTTCGGCCAGGGTCGCGCCCTCGCTGATCACGGTCTGGCGGCCGTCGACCACCACCAGCCAGCCGGTGCGGCCGTCGGCCGAGACGCCGAAGGCGGTGCGCGGGTGGCGGTCGCGGGCGTATTTGGGGCCGGCGTGCTGGAAGGACTGCTCGGCGCCGTCGACCAGCAGCACCGGGCCGGCGGCCACGGCGTCGACCACGTCCCAGCGGCAGGTGGCGCCCGAGCGGATCTCGACGAAGGACGGGTGGATGCAGAGGATGGCGTTGACCCGCGGATCGACCTCGGGGTCGTCCGGCGGGGCCACCTCGCGGCCGGCGACGATCACCTTGCCGACCGGATCGACGTGCTGGCCCGCGTGCGGGACGAAGTCGTCGCCGCCGGGTGTTCCGGCCTTGAACGGCACGAAATAGCTGGCGTTGACGGCCAGCAGGGCGCCCGAGGCGGTCACGAACTCGGAGGTGGTGCGGGCGTGGTACTGGCCCGCGCCGTCATTGGGCGGCGAGACGAAGAGCTCGACCTTGGGATCGGCCAGGTCCAGCTGGACCACGTGATAGACCTGCCGCAGCGGGTTCTCGCGGGTCTCGCTCCAGTAGGTCACGCCCTCGGAGAGCGTGCTGGAGGCGCTGCGGCTGAACGCGGCCCGGGGCGAGGCGGGAATGTCGACGCTGGCGCAGGCCGACAGCAGGAGCAGGGCGCCCAAAGCGGCGGCGCGGCGTAGAAAAGGCGACACGGGACAGACTTCGAACGGACGAAAACAGGTCGCCGCCGGCCATGCGAGCCGGCGGCGTTCGCCCGGCACATAGGTCCTGCTGACGCCGCATGCAAAGCCGAACGGCGTGTTTTGTCGCCGTGTGGCGGAAGGGCCTCAGCCAGCTTCGGCGAACAGCCGGCTCAGCACATCGGGCTGGCGCGAGATGTCGGCGACGCTGTAGCCGTCGAGCACGGCCAGGAACGCCCGCGTCGCCTCGGCCAGCATGCGCGGCAGGCCGCAGCCCGGCGCGGCCAGGCATGACGAGCAGTCGACGAGGTCGAAGCCGCCCTCGGTCTTGCGCACCAGGGCGCCGACATTGATCTGGTCGGCGGGGCGCGCCAGCCGCAGTCCGCCGCCGCGACCCCGCACCGTCTCGACGAAGCCCGCGCTGGCCAGTTGCTGCACCACCTTCATCAGATGGTTCTGCGAGATGTCGTAGGCGCGGGCGATCTCGGCGATCGAGGCCAGGCGGCCGTCGTTGTTCGCCAGGTAGATGACCGTACGCACCGCGTAGTCGGTGTAGCGGGTGAGCTTCATCGGCTCCCCTTAAGGGTTCGGCGCGGCGGATAAATCATGCATTGAGATTGCATGTTTTAGATCGCGAGAATAGATGCATTCCAGATGAATGAATTGAGGGCGTCATGTCCGCCAACCCCGTCTTCGACTTCGACGACACCGTCCTGCCGGCGCTGCTGACCAGCTTCTACGCCGCCGTGCGCGAGGATCCGCAGCTGGGGCCCGTCTTCGCCGATGCGGTGGAGGACTGGGACGAGCACCTCGACCGGCTGGCCGATTTCTGGTCGTCGGTGATGCGCGCCTCGGCCCGCTACAAGGGCAATCCGCTGGCCGCGCACATGAAGCATGTCGAGCGCATCGAGCCTGAGATGTTCGACCGCTGGCTGGTGCTGTGGCGCGAGGCGACGGCGACCTTCGCACCGCCCCGCCACGCGGCCGAGCTGCAGGAGAAGGCCGAGCGCATGGCCAGGAACCTTTCCGGCGCGATGGCCAGCCGCCGGCCGGCGCCGGACGCGCCTTACCGCTCGACCCCGGTGTTCGACGAGACGACCCTGCCCGAGGGCCTGCGTCGCGACCACAGCACCCGGGCCGGCGTCTGGGGCGTGATCCGCCTGATCGAGGGGCGGCTCGTCCTGCACTACGACGACGCCGACAGCCCGTCGGTCGAGCTGAGCCCCGGCGTTTGCGGCCTCGTCCGCCCGCGACAGATCCATCGGGTCGAGCCGCTGGGGCCGATCCGCATGCAGGTGGATTTCTACGACCGCGAACCCGCGCTCGCCGCCTGACGCCCGACTTTCCAAGGAGCAAGACCATGCCCAAGCCGCTGAGCGCGGAGACGATCGCGCACGTCAAGGCCACGGCCCCGGCCGTCGCCGCGCGCGCCACCGAAGTGACCCGGGCGATGTACGCCCGGCTCTTCCAGGACGACCACATCAAGGCGCTGTTCAACCACGCCAACCAGGCCAGCGGTAAGCAGCATCACGCCCTGGCGGGCGCGATCGTCGGCTACGCCCTCAACATCGAGAACCTGGAGGCGCTGATCCCGGCGATCGAGCGCATGGCCCAGAAGCACGTCGGCTATCACGTGCTGCCCGAGCACTATCCCTATGTGGCCAACGCCCTGCTGGGGGCGATCGCCGAGGTCATGGGCGAGGCGGTGAACGAGGAGGTGCTGGCCGCCTGGGGCGAGGCCTACTGGTTCCTGGCCGGCCTGCTGCAGGAACGCGAGCACGGCATCCGCGAGGCCATCGAGGCGATCGACGGCGGCTGGAACGGCTGGCGCGCCTTCGAGATCGCCGAGCGCTCGGTCGAGAGCGCGGTGATCACCTCGTTCGTGCTGCGTCCCAAGGACGGCGGCAAGGTTCTGCCCCACAAGCCCGGCCAGTACCTGACCCTGCGCCTGACGACGCCCGACCAGGGCGAGATCCGCCGCAACTACACGATCTCGAACGCGCCCAACCACGAGGCCTATCGCATCTCGGTCAAGCGCGAGGAGGGCGGGCAGGGCGGTTCGCGCTTCCTGCACGACGTGGCGCAGGTCGGCACGGCGATCCTTCTGACCCCGCCGTCGGGCGACTTCTTCCTGCCGCAGGCGCAGGAGCGGCCGGTGGTGCTGCTGTCGGGCGGGGTGGGCTTGACGCCGATGGTCAGCATGCTGGAGACCATCGCCGACAAGCATCCAGAGCTGGAGACCGCCTTTGTCCATGGCGCCCTGGACAGCGCCAGTCACGCCATGGACGGCCACGTGCGGGCCCTGGCCAAGGCGCACGGCAAGACCTCGGTGGCGACCTTCTACGCCAAGCCCGCGGCCAATGACGAAGCCGGCCGCACCCACGACCACGACGGCCTGATCACCGTCGACTGGCTGAAGGCCAACACCCCGTTCGAGACCGCCGACTTCTTCCTGTGCGGGCCGCGCCCGTTCCTGAAGGCCTTCGTCGGCGGGCTGTCGCGGGCCGGGGTGGCCTCCGAGCGGATCCATTTCGAGTTCTTCGGCCCGGCCGACGAGGCCCTGGCCGTCTGAGTGCGCGTGTCTTTCCAACCCTGATCCGGCCGCCGAGCGGCCGAAGGAGCCTGTCATGGACTATGTCTCCACCACGACGCCGCTGACCTATGCCTTCTACGAAGGCCCGTCCTGGGAGCCGCCGGCGCCGCGCGCGCCGACGGCCCCGGTGGTGGTCGAACCCGCCGCCCGCGCGCCCATGGCGCCCGAGCCGTCGACGCCGGACCTGCCCAAGGCGGTGGGCTGGATGATCGTGGGCGCTTATGGGGCCATCCTCGGGGCGTTCGGCCTGGCCTTCCTCGGCGACGCCGAGGTGGGTCTGGTGCTGGGCGTCTGCGCGGCCTACCTGGCCGTCTATCTGGGCGTGCCGACGGTGATCCTGCGCATGGAGCCGAAGGCCGAAACCCGGCCCGACCTGGCCGATTTCCTGCGCCAGGGGCTCTCCACCTGGACGGGGCGGGTCGGCGCCGGTTCGGCCCTGGCCCAGATCCTGACCATACCCGTGGCCCTGGCCGTCGCGGCCGCCGGCCTTGGGGTCATCGTCAGGCTCAGCGCCTGACCGGTCCGGGCCCGATTGGACGGAACGGCGGAGCCTTTCGTCCAATCGTCGCGCCGGTCCGACGGTCTAGCTTTCCCAAGTCCGCAACACGAGGGGAGGGTTCGATGTCCGCCTGGCTGCCCAGCCTGATCACCACTACGCCCGAAGAGGGCTACGACCTGGCCATCAAGCTCTCGCGGATGGCGGTCAAGAAGACCCAACCCTCCGACGAGGTTCGCGGCCGGCTGCGGGCGCTCTACGAGAACGACGCCCAGGCCCTGGTGGCCGTCTCGCATGTGGTGGCCGTGAACTTCGCCACCGTGGCGGCGGCGAACGGCTACTGGCGCTAGGCGGGGCGACGGTCCACCACCGTGCCAAAATCCGTTCTTCCCCGCGAAGGCGGGGATCCAAGCTGAGTTTGAGGATCGCGCACCGCCGCGCCTTATCCTGAAAGGCGGCTTGGATCCCCGCCTTCGCGGGGAAGCTCGGTAGAAAATCGACCTAGGCCGTCTCGCCGACGATCTTGCGGACCAGGTCGAGGTCGGCGGGCTTGTCGACGTCGACCGCCGCCAGGCCGTCCTGGGCGCGCACGGCGGCGGCCCGGACCCCGGCCAGGGCGCCCAGGCGGGCGATGGCCTCGTCCAGCGTCAGCAGGCCCAGCAGGTAGCGCACCAGCAGCCCCGGGCCGAGCATGGCGGCGATCTTCCACGGCTGCTTGCGGTTCTGCTCGACCCGTCGCCACAGGGCGATCGCGGGCAGGGCGGCTTCCGAGCGGAACAGGAAGAGGTTGCAGCCCGAGAAGCGGCCGTCGCGGAACGCAAGATAGGTGCGCTTGGTGTCGGGGGCGGCGGCGCGCACGCGCTCTTCCGGGGCCAGCATCAGGGCCACGTCGGCGTCGGCCGGCGCGTCGGCCAGGAACTGGGTGATCCACTCGGGTTTCAGCAGCGCATGATCGACCGTGGTGATCAGCAGGGGAAAGCCCAGGGCGTTCGCGCCTTCGCGCACGCTCTGGCTGGGGCCCTCGGTCGAGGCGGCGATGGCCGCGACGCCGGCTGGCAGGGCCGAGACGATGGCCGCGTCGGAGGTCGAGACGCCAATCGCCTCCGCGCCCGCGGCCTGCACGGCCCCGAGCACGCGGTCGAGCAGCGTGCGGCCCTCCAGCGTGATCAGGCCCTTGTGCGAGACGCCGGCATAGGCCGCGGCGCTGTCGATCTCGCCCGGCCGCGAGCCGGCCAGGACCAGGGCCTTGAAGGGGAGGCTCACCTAGAGCGCCTTCTCGTAGACGCGATAGGTCTTGTAGATCTGGGCGCCCAGGGACTCGGCGATGCGGCGCATGGGCATGTTCTCTTCCAGCACCCACGAGATCTCGAAGCGCTCGTAGCCCAGCGCGATGGCCGAGGTGCGGCCCGCGTGCATCATCTGGAACGGCAGCATGCGGCCGCGGATGCTTTCGGAGAACTTGCGCTTGACGCCCATCAGCGGGATGCGGGCCGACTTCACGCGCTTGACCTTCAGCCGCCACAGGAGCTTGGCCCAGCCGAACGGCAGCAGCTTGCCGCCAAGGTCGCGGATGGCCTCGTTGACGTTGGGCAGGAACACCAGGAAACCGGCGGCCTCGCCGTCGATCTCGGCGAACCAGGTCAGGCGCTTGTCGATCACGGCCTTGAGGGCCTTGGCCAACTGGGCGGTCTCGGCCTCGGTGGTGGGGGTGAAGCCCCAGTTGTCCTTCCAGGCGTCGTTGAGGATCTCGGTCAGGGTGACCACCTCCTCGTCGTAGCGGCTCATGTCGAGCTGGCGCAGCACGACGCCCTCGGCCGGCGGACGCTCGGCGCGGCGGCGCACGGCCGGCGGCAGGTCGGCCTGCATGGGGGCGAAGTAGGCGTAGACGTCCTTGACCTTGGCGTAGCCCTGCTGCTCGACGCGGCCGCCGGCATAGGCCGGATCATGGCCCATCATCACCATCGGCGGGGTGTCGAAGCCGTCGACCAGCAGGCCGACCTCTTCGTTGATCGACAGGTTGAAGGGACCCATCACGTGGGTGCGGCCGCGTTCGCGCAGCCAGGCCTCGGCCGCGCGCAGCAGGGCGGCGAAGACCTCGGCGTCGTCCTCGGCGGCGATCAGGCCGAAGTGGCCGTCCAGGCGCCCGGGCGTGTTCTGCGGGGTCAGCTGGTCGATCTGGGCGCTGATCCGGCCGACGTCGCGGCCGCCGCGCACGGCCAGGAACAGCTGGACCTCGGCATGCTGGAAGAACGGATTGGTCTTGGGCGACAGGGCCTCGGTGCGCTCCAGAAAGAGCGGCGTGATCCAGCTTGGATCCTTTGCATTGAGGCGCGCGGGCAGGGCGATGAAGCGCTTGAGCTCTTCAGGCGTGCGGACGGGCAGGACCGAGATCGCCTCGGCCGCGGAATCGAAAGGCATCATCCCTCCAGGGATACGAAGGCGCGCACGGCGAGGGCGGCGAAGACGACGGGGGCGGCCCAGGCGGCCAGGATCGGCGACAGGGCGCCGGATTCGCCCAGGGCCGACAGCAGGCCGTCGGCGACCAGGTAGACGAGGCCGGCGGCCAGGCCCGAGGTCAGCAGCACCGCGCCCTGGCCGCTGCGGAAGTTGGCCCAGGCGACGGGCGCGCTGAGCAGCAGCATCACGAGCGCGGCGATCGGGCCGGAAAAGGCCGTCTGCAGGCGGGTGGCGTAGAAGCTCTGCGGGCGGTCCGAGCCGCCGTTCTCCAGCGCCCGGCGGGCCGAGGCGGCCGAAGGCGCGGGGGCGTCGGCGAACAGGGCCTGCACGTCGGCCGGCCGCAGGGCGGTGGGCCAGGTCGCCGAGGCGGCGGTCATCGGCTCGACGCGGTCGCCGAGATAGCGGGTGGTGACCGGGCTCTGCAGCCGCCAGGCGCCGGCCTGGAACTGCGCCACGGGCGCGACGACGCGTTCGGTCAGGGCGCCGGTCTTGTCGCGGCGATAGATCGTCAGGTCGGTCAGGCGCGCGCCGTTGGGGCTGGCCTCCTTGGCGGTGACCAGGTCTTCGCCGGCCCGGAAGGTGCGCGAGGCGGGGGTCTTGCGGTCGGCGACCGGGGTGGTGGCGGCCCACCAGGCGCTGAGCGTCGGATCGGTGCGCGGCGCGACCACCTGGGCGCAGAGGGCGTCGAGCGCCAGCACGGCGATCGCGACGGGCACGGCCATGGCGACGATGCGATAGCCCGAGATGCCGGCCGCGCGCATGGCGACCACCGCATTCTCGCGGGCCAACTGCGAGAAGGCGAACAGGCCGCCGGCCAGCACCGCCAGCGGCGCCACCTGCTGGAACAGGGCCGGCGCGCGCAGGGCGGCGTAGTAGAACACCCCGCCGACGCCCAGGCCCCGGTCGAGAATGTCGGTGGTGACTTCCAGCAGGTCGAGGATCTGCAGGATGGCCATCAGGATCAGGACGGCGCCGAGCACGCGCGTGGCGACCGTGCGCAGGACGTAGAGCTGCAGCTTCATGCGGCGCGCTCCTTGCGCTGGAACGGCTTGAGGGCGCGGCGGAACCAGGCGCTCATGGCCAGCACCAGGCGCGAGATCGGCGTGTCGCCGGGGCGCGTGCGGCTGCCGACGAACAGCCAGACCGCAAGGCCAGTGAAGACCAGGAACGGCGCGCCGACGGCCGGAAGCGGGGCGATGCGCCCGGACTCGGCCAAGCTCTGGCCCAGCAGCAGGCTGTGCTGGAAGGCCAGCAGCAGCACCCCGGCCAGCAGCAGGCCAGGCGCGCGGTTGCCGCGCTTGGAGGCCAGGCCCAGCGGGAAGGCCAGCAGCGGTAGGAACGGCAGGAAGGCGGCCCGGGCGATGCGGCCGTAGAACTCGGCCATCAGCGTGGCCTTGGGCACGACGGGGCTGGGCGACCTGGCCTGTTGCAGCAGTTCGCCCAGCGTCAGTTCGCGCTCGTCGCCGCCGCGGGCGCGCAGCAGGCTGGCGGCGGCCTTCAGCGGGGCCTCGGTGGTCAGGTCGTCGAAGGCCAGGCTGCGATAGTTGCCGCGCGCGTCGCTGCCGATGCGGCGGCCCGACTTCAGGCGCATGGTCACGGTCTTGCCGTCGGCCGAGACCTGCAGGGTGGCGCTGGCGGCGGTGATCAGCTCTTCGTGGCCGGCCGCGTCGGGGCGGCGGATGAACACCCGGGTCAGGCTCTGGCCGGCGAGGTCGGCGCTGTCGGCGGTCATCAGCGAGCCGTCGTCGTCGATGAACGCCCCGCCCGACAGGCGGCCGTTCCAGCCGGCGTTGACGGCCGCGTGCATCACCGCGCGATAGGCGTAGCGGCTGTAGGGCTGGACGTAGCCGAACACCGCGATGCTGAAGACGCTAAGCGCCAGGCCGATGCAGACGAAGGGCGCGGCGACCCGCTCCAGCGACTGGCCGCCGGCCAGCAGGGCGTCGATCTCCGAGCCGTCGGACAGCTTGCTGATGACGATGAACAGCGCCACGAAGAACGCCACCGGCAGGGCCAGGCCCAGATAGTGCGGCAGCAGGTTCAGGGCCAGCTGGGTGACGTAGTCGAAGCGGGCGGCGCTCTGCGACAGCAGGTCCAGCAGGCGCAGCACCCGCTCCAGCAGCAGGGCGACGACGGTCAGACCCAGGCAACCGGCCAGCGGCCAGCCCAGCAGGCGCAGCAGGTAGCGGTCGATCAGGCCCATGGCCGTGATGCGCCGCACGTCGAACTTCTTCTTCAGCTTGCTCACGCGGCGGACCACTCGGCGGCGAAATCCCCGGCCAGGCGCGCGACGGCCTCGTCGTCCAGCGCGACGGCCGAGCCGAGGGCGGGGGCGGCGGGCCAACCGGTGTCAGGGAAGGGCGTTCCCTCGTACTCGCGCGCGCCTTCGTAGCGGGGCAGGACGTGGAAATGCACGTCGCGGTCGACCATCATCAGCATCAGATAGTTGATCTTCTCGTAGGCGACCTTGGCCTTCAGGACGCGTTCGATCCCGGCCACGGCGACCCGCATGTCGGCGAAGGCCGCGGGGCTGAGATCGGAAAAGGCCTGCACGGGTTCCTTGCATACCAGGACGAGAGACCCGAAAGTCGGCTGCTTGGGACGTACAAGGACCAACCAGTGGTCGGTCTCGGCCACTTTCGAGCGTGGGTAGCCGAATGCGAGGGCTGTGGGATTGGGCATGCGGCAACCGATACTTCAGGCGAGTCTGCGGGCGCTGATCGCGTCGGGGCGACAATAGGGACACGGCCTTTTACATGGAAGCACGAACCGTTCTTCCAGGCCTTGCAGCGCTAGGGACGCTGCTGGGCTTGCTGGGGATGGCGGCGCCGGCGGCGGCGAAGCAGGATTGCGTAGGCAGGGACACAGGCGTGCGGCTGACCGTGGAGGTTGGTCGCCTGAAGTCCGAGACGGGCGAGGTGACGGTCACGGTCTATCCGTCGGATCCCAGCCGGTTCCTGGCGCCGCGCGGCAAGCTGCTGCGTCTGCGGGTGCCGGCCAGCGCGCCGACGACCGAGGCCTGCTTCAACCTGCCCAAGGCCGACATCTACGCCGTGGCCGTCTATCACGACGCCAACGGCAACCACGACTTCGACCGTAACGGCGTGGGCCTGCCGACCGAGGGCTACGGCTTCTCCAACGACGCGCCGTCGCGGTTCGGCGTGCCGTCGTTCGATTCGGCGCGGTTCAGCGTGAAATCGGGGGAGAACACGATCCGGGTGCGCATGCGCTACGGGAAGTAGGGGTGAGATCCTCCCCCCGAAAGGGGAGGGCCTACAGCAGCGAATACCGCCCCAGTTCGCGGATGCCGCCGGTCTGCGGATCCAGCCCGCGCGCTATGACGCGCAGCGAATAGCCGCCCTCGCGCGGCTCGATCTCCAGCGCGTGCCAGCGGGCCGGCGAATGGCCGCCGATCCAGGCCGAGGCCGAGGGCACGCCCAGCACCGGAATGGCCCGGCCGTCGGGGCCGGGGACGGTCGCGGTCAGCGACTCGTGGGCGTGGCCGTGCAGCACCAGGTCGGCGCCGCGGCGGGCGAGCACRGCGCGCAGCTGGCCCTGGTCGTCCAGCGACTTGCGGACCGACACCGCGCCGGCGTTGGGCGGATGATGCAGCAGCACCACCTTGAAGCGCTCGGCCAGGGCCGGATCGGCCAGAAGGGCGTCGAGCTTCTCCAGCTGATCAGCGCCCAGCCGGCCGGTGGCCAGGTGCGGCGCTGTGGGAACGGCCGAGCACAGGTTGATCAGCGCCAACGGGCCGCGCAGCCGCACCTGCGGGAAGGCGGCCTCCTCGTCGTCGCCCAGCCAGGCCGTCCAGGGCGCGAAGCGGGCTTGCGCGGTCTGGCCGACCAGGGCGTCGTGGTTGCCGGGGCTGACGGTGATGGTCTCGGCCGGACCGAGACTTTCGAGCCAGCGGCGGGCGGCGGCGATCTCGACGTCAGAGGCGAAGTTGGTGAGATCGCCGGTAATCGCCACATGGTCGGGGGCGTGGGCCTTCAGGTCGGCGACCAGGGCTTCCAGCACCTCGGGACGGTGGATCTTGTGCTTTCGGCGCCAGGCGATCCGGCTCAGCAGGCGCTTGGACGCCAGGTCGCGCCAGCCGAACGCGCCCGACGGCGGCGGCAGGTGAGGGTCCGAAAGATGGGCGAGGCGGAATATCGACAAGAGGGACCGGCGCGATTGTGGCGAATTTCGGCGAAGCTGCTTATCAATCGCCTCGGCTTTCAAGGGGTTTAAGTACCGGTGACCGGTGAAATCAATCCAGTCGCTTCGCGCGCCGTGACGGTGGGCGACAGCGAGGCGCGCATCTGGGGCATGACCTCGGGCGAGCGGCTGTCGCGCATCTATCGCCGGATCGGCGTTTCCGAGCAGGCGGGCGAGGGCGGCGGCACGATCGCCGTGCACGCCGGCTGGGTGTTCGACGAGTCGCTGATCAAGGCCCTGGCCGGTCGCCCCTGGGCGGTGCTGGTCGACGAGGCCGGCGCGGCGACGGCGGTGAACGCCCCGGCCGAGGCCGTGGACGCGGCGGTGGTCGCCCTGGCGGCCGGCGGCGACCCTTCGAGCGCCGATCCCCGTTTTGCGCGCCTGACGGCGCTGGAGCTCGGCTCGGCCTACAACAGCGCCCTGCGCAAGCGTGAGCCGCCGGTACTGGAGCGGCTGACCAGGGACAGCGTGCGCGCAGTCGAAAAGCGCCTGTTCCAGGGCTCGTACAAGGGCGTCACCGACCTGGTGACCAAGTACGTCTGGCCGACCCCGGCGCGGATCGTCACCCGCTGGTGCGCCCTGGCGAAGATGACGCCCAACCAGGTGACCTTCATCGGCTTCCTGCTGACCATCGCCGCCTTCGTGCTGTTCTGGCGGGGCCAGTTCGGCTGGGGCCTGGTCTGCGCCTGGATCATGACCTTCCTCGACACGGTCGACGGCAAGCTGGCCCGGGTGACCCTGACCTCGTCCAAGTGGGGCAACGTCTTCGACCACGGCATCGACCTGGTGCACCCGCCGTTCTGGTGGTGGGCCTGGTATGTCGGCGTGTTCGCGGTCGGCCTGCCGATGCCGTATGCGCCGTGGCTGCTGGCCATCGTCGTCGGCGGCTATGTGGCCCAGCGGGTGGAGGAGGGGATCTTCCTGGCCCTCTTCAAGCTGGAGATGCACGCTTGGCGGCCGTTCGACAGCTTCTTCCGGCTGATCACCGCCCGTCGCAACCCGAACCTCATCCTGCTGACCGGCAGCGTGCTGGTCGGCCGACCCGACATCGGTTTCGTGYTGGTGGCGGCCTGGACGGCGATCTGCTTCCTCGTCCATGCCCTGCAGATCGTGCAGGGCGCGCTGGCCCCCAAGGGCTCGATCCAGTCCTGGCTGTCGCGGTGATGCGCGTCGGCGTCGTTCGGAACCCGCGCAGCCACGCCAACCAGGGGCGGATGCATGCGCCCACGCCTGAAGGCGTGCGCGTGGTCGAGCCGGCGACGCGCGAGGCGCTGGGCGAGGAACTGGCCCGCTTCGCCGACGAGAGGATCGACCTTTTGGTCATCGACGGCGGCGACGGCACGGTGCGCGACGTGCTGGGCCTGACGCCGTCCACCTTCGGCGACGACATGCCGATGCTGGCGATCCTGCCGTCGGGCAAGACCAACGTGCTGGCCATCGACCTGGGCGCGCCGCGCGACTGGCGGCTTGAGGAGGCCCTGGCCGCCGCGGCCCAGGCCGAACCGCGCATCAAGATCCGCGCCCCGCTCGAAGTGCGCTTCGCCGACGGCCGCCCGCCGCTGCGGGGCTTCTTCTTCGGCCTGGGGGCCCTGGTGCGGGCCACCGCCCTGTCCAAGCGCGTCAACCGCATGGGCGTGTTCCAGAGCCTGTCGGTGGCCGTGACCCTGGCCGGCGCCACGCTGGGCGCGCTGTTCGGCGGCGCACGCGATCAATGGCGCCAGGGCGTGGCCGTGAAGGTGGCCATGGACGGCGAGGTCCAGCCTGAAGGCGAACGCTTCGTCCTGCTGGCCACGGCGCTGAAGCGCCTGCCGTTCAATCTCAAGCCGTTCGGCCCGCCGCGCGAGGGGCTGAAGGTGCTGGACGTCGACGCTCCCCCCAAGCGGCTGCTGCGCATGGTGCCCACGGTGGTGTCGGGCAAGGAGAAGCCGATCCTCGAGGCGCGCGGCTATCGCCGGCGTGACCCGGCGGCGCTCTACGCCTCGGGCCAGTTCGACTTCGTGCTCGATGGCGAGGTGTTCGAGGGCGGCAAGCTGGCGCTGGCCCTGGGCGCGCCGCTGCGGTTCGTGGTCGGATGAGCGCGGTCCGGCCGCTGGTCGAGGCCGAGCTCGCCCAGCCGATCCCGGCGCCGATCCGCGCCTTCGCCGAGCACCTGACGGGCCTGTTTCCGACCGCCCAGGCGGTGCTGTTCTACGGCTCGATCCTGCGCACCGGCGACCTGTCGGGCGTGCTGGACTTCTACGTGCTCACCGAGCGGCCGCCGCGCGGCCTGAGGGGCGTGGCCACCCGCATCCTGTGGCCGGACGTCAGCTATCACGAGCTGGAGCACGAGGGGATGACCCTGCGGGCCAAGGTCGCCTCGATGACTCTGTCGCGCTTCTCGCAGGCGGTGAAGGGCTGGGGGATCGACACCACGCTGTGGACCCGCTTCGTGCAGCCCTCGGGCCTTGTGTGGGCCGCCGACGAGGCCGCGCGCGAGGCGGTGGTCGAGGCCGTGCGCCGCGCCGCCCGCACCGCCGCCCGCTTCGCCACGGCCCTGGGTCCCGAGGAGGGACCGCCCGAGGCCTATTGGACGGCGCTGTTCCAGGAGACCTACGCCGCCGAGTTCCGGGTCGAGAAGGCCGGCCGCGAGGCCTCGATCCTGGCCTTCGACCCCGCGCACTATCAGCGCCTGCTGCCGGCCTGCTGGGCCGACGACGGCCGCTTCGACGGCGAGGGGCGCCCGGCGCCGCAGATGTCGGCCATCGAGCGCAAGCGCCTGACGTCCGCCTGGCGGCTGCGGCGCAACCTCGGCAAGTCGCTGAACGTGGCGCGGCTGATCAAGGCCGCCTTCACCTTCCAGGGCGCGGCCCGCTACGCCGCCTGGAAGATCGAGCGCCACACCGGCTTCAAGGTCGAACTGACCCCCTGGCGCGAGCGCCATCCGGTCCTGGCCGCGCCGGGCATTCTGTTGGCGCTGTGGAAGTGGCGGCGGCAAGCTCGCTTCTACTGACGCGAACAGTCTGATCGTCGAATTGTATGCAAGCCATCATCTCAGTTGATGGGGCATGCCCTGATACTAGCTATATGCGCGTTCAATGGCTTTGGAATAAGCTGGCCGATGCTCGGGGCGAATTTGAGCGACATCATCCATATGATCGCCCCAAATTTCCCAACTGAATTCACTTTCGATCGCGCGAGGTAAGCTGCCGCCGTATTTTCTCTCCGCGATTTGTCGGACGCGAGGACCAAACTCGAAGGCGCGGGCTTCTATGCAGTTTAACGGTGAAGGCATTTTGGAGTGTTCTTTCCTGAGTTGTGTCTATAAGGTAGTTATGCTTCCCACTTTGTGCAATATCAGTGATGGTGGATAAAATTTCGGGCCTATATTCATGTTTGCGTGCAGATGTGGGCGTAACCGGTAAGGGCTTGGGCTCGCTCGCCTTGTCGGGAAGGCTTTTTATTTCCGAGTAAAGAAAAAGCCCCGGCCTTGCGACCGGGGCTTCGTCTTCTCAGCGACGATCCGCGTCTTAAGCGAAAGCGCGCTGCTGGCCGTCGATGACGCCGAGCGCCGTGCCGACTTCGGCGAACACCTTGAGGACCTGGTCGATCTGCTCGTGGGTGTGGGCGGCGCTGATGCTGGCGCGCAGCAGCGGACGGCTGTCGGGCGTGGCCGGCGGCAGGGCGAGGTTGAGGTAGACGCCCGATTGCAGCAGGCCGTTCCACATGGCGATGGCGCGCTCGACGTCGGGCATGGTGGCCGCGACGATCGGGCTGGCGGCCGGGCCGGTGACGAAGCCCAGGGCGGTCAGGCCGTCGTACAGGCGGCAGGCGTTGCTGTTGAGCTGCTCGCGCAGATGCGGCTTGGCGATCATCTGCTCCAGCGCCACCAGGGTCGAGGCGACCACGGCCGGCGGCAGCGAGGCGGTGAACATGTACGGACGGCAGATCACGCGCATGACATCGAAGTCGTCGAGGTTCGACACGCAGAAGCCGCCGATGGCGCCCAGGCTCTTGGAGAAGGTGCCGACGATGAAGTCGACGTCGTCTTCCACGCCGGCGGCTTCGGCGAGGCCGCGGCCGGTGGCGCCGAGCACGCCCATCGAGTGGGCTTCGTCGACCAGCAGGTAGCCGCCCATCTCGCGTTTAACGGCGGCGATTTCCTTGAGCGGCGCGGTGTCGCCGATCATCGAATAGATGCCTTCGACKACGATCAGGCGCTCGCCGGGGACGTCCTTGAGGCGGCGCAGGCGCTTGGCCAGGTCCTCGGGGTCGTTGTGGCGGAAGCGGATGACCTCGGCGTGGCCCAGGCGCGAGCCGTCGTAGATCGAGGCGTGGCTGTCGGCGTCGAGGATCAGGTGGTCGCCACGGCCGACCAGGGTCGACAGGACGCCCAGGTTGGCCTGGTAGCCGGTGGTGAACACCATGGCGTGCTTGCGGCCGTAGAACTTGGCCAGCGCTGTCTCCAGGGCCACGTGGGCCTCGAAGCTGCCGTTGGCGATGCGGGAACCGGTGGTGCCGGTGCCGCGTTCCTGGACGGCCTTGACCGAGGCGGCGATCGCCTTCTCGTCAAAGGTCAGGCCCAGGTAGTTGTTGGTGCCCAGCAGGATCGTGGGACGGCCCTCGACGATGCCCTCGGTCGGCGAGACCACGGCGTCGAAGCGGACGGTGAACGGGTCGGCGCCCGCTTGCTGGATGGCCTTGTACGCGTCGCGATAGGCCAGGTGCTTGTCGAACAGACCCATCGGTCAAGCCTTGGTTCGGAGATCGTTGATCAGTTTGGAGAGGTCGCCAGCGGTTTCCACCGCGGCGAGGCGATCGAGCGGAATGGAGATGTCGAAGGCGTCTTCGAGCTCCATCACGATGTTCATCAGGGCGAGGGAATCCACAGCCAGGTCGCGGCCGATGTGGGTGTCGTTCGTCACCTCGACCGTCCGGCCGAGCACCTTGCTCGTCGCCAGCCCGATCTCACGCAAACTCAGATCTGTCACTGTATCCATGCCAAACGCCAGACGCCCCCGTCAAAGCACTGTGACCGCACCGTAACAGTGTCTCTGTCAGATATCTGCCACAATTGAACTAGTCGCTGTATTTTTTCGACAACCAGCCGGCCGACCGATACCAGTCGACGGTTTCGCCGAAGCCGCGGGCAACATCGTGACGACTCGGCGACGACGCAAGGGATGGATCGTCCGAAAACGCCCAATCGGGGTGCGACAGTTCGCGCGCCTTGCCCGAGCCGAACACCGAAGGTTGCTTTGAGATCCTGCTCGCCCCATCGGCGAGGGCTCCGGCCAGGCGAATGAGCCCCTCGGGCACGCGCAGAAGGCGAGGCGGCGGCGCGC
Source organism: Caulobacter sp. 10L414 (assembly GCF_056395525.1). Lineage (NCBI taxonomy): Bacteria > Pseudomonadati > Pseudomonadota > Alphaproteobacteria > Caulobacterales > Caulobacteraceae > Caulobacter > Caulobacter sp. 10L414. The sequence continues at coordinate 42,563 of NZ_JBFTJR010000010.1, read as the reverse complement.
CGACGGCGGCGGCCGCCGCGCCCATGATCTCGGTCCAGGCATAGCCGTCGGGCCGGGCGTCGCAGATCGAGGCCAGGCCCGTCCGACCGCCGATGACGAGGTCCAGGATCTGGGCGGCGGCGTCGCGCACCTCGATCATCGCCACCCGCGAGGCGGGCGACAGCACCGGCAGGACGCGGCTGGCCTGCGCGGCGGCGAACAGGCCGACGGTCTCGCGGTCGCCGGGACCGTAGATGGCCGGCGGACGCACGATCAGCGCGTCGGGCGCGACCGCCAGCACTGCTTCCTCGCCGGCGCGCTTGCTGGCGGCGTAGTCGGAAAGCCGGGGTTCGCGGGCGGCGAGGCTGGAGACCAGCGCGAAGCGGGCGCCGGCGTCGCTGGCGGCCTTGGCCACGGCCCGGGCGCCGTCGACATTGACCTTGTCGAAGGCGGGCCGGTCGGCGGCCTTGATCAGGCCGGCCAGGTGGACGACCACGTCAGCGCCGTCGCACAGGCGCGCCAGCACAGCGGGGCTGGACAGGTCGCCCAGCACGACCTGCGGCTCGATCCCGCGCCAGAACGGCAAGATCGGGTCGCGGCGCGACAGGATGCGGGGCAGGAGGCCCCGTTCGGCGATGGCGCGGACAAGGTGCTGGCCGAGGAAGCCGGTGGCGCCGGTGACGGCGATGGTCCTCGGCCCGGCGTCTTCCACCTCAGGCGCGCTCGTAGGCGCCGGCCAGGTAGGCGGCCTTGGCCTTGGAGCGGCTGAGCTTGCCCGACGACGTCTGCGGCAGGGCGTGGGCGCCGACCAGCTTGACCTGGGTCTCGACGCCGTGGCGCGAGCGCAGCACGCCGGCCACGGTCTCGACCAGCGCGGCGCGGCTGTCGGCGTCGCCGCCGCGGGCCTGGACCAGGATGGTGACGATCTCTTCTTCGGCCGCGTCGCCGGGAACCGAGAAAGCGGCCACGTCGCCGCTGCGCAGGCCGGGGACCTCGCGCTCGGCAGTCCATTCCAGGTCCTGCGGCCAGATGTTGCGGCCGTTGAGGATGATCAGGTCCTTGGCGCGGCCGGTGATGACGATCTCGCCCTCGACCAGGAAGCCGAGGTCGCCGGTGTCGAGCCAGCCGTCGGCGTCGAGCACGCGGGCGGTCTCCTCGGGCTGTTCGAAATAGCCGCCCATCAGGCTGGGGCCGCGCGCGAAGATGCGGCCGACCTGGCGCTCGGCCACCGGCTTGCCGTCGGCGTCGCGCACTTCCAACTGGTGGTGGGGCAGGGCCGGGCCGCAGCGGGCGAAGGCCCGGGCGCGCGGGGCGTCGGCGCCGACCGAGACGGCCAGGTCGTCGCGCTCGAGGCGCTCGATGTCGAGGACTTCCAGCTTCAGGCCCTGGCCCAGCGGGGCCATGGAGAGGGCCAGGGTCGCCTCGGCCATGCCGTAGCTGGCGACATAGGCTTTTTCCGAGAAACCGACGGCGGCGAAGCGTTCGGCGAAGGCTTCGACCGGCGCGGTGCGGATCATGTCGCCGCCCAGGCCCGCGCTGCGCCAGCGCGACAGGTCCAGATGGTCGATCGAGGCGGCCTCGGCGCGGCGGGCGCACAGTTCGTAGCCGAAGGTGGGGCTGTAGGCGATCGTGCCGCCGTTGCGGCTGATCAGGTCGAGCCACAGCAGCGGCCGGCGCACGAAGGCGCCGGTGGGCAGCAGATCAACGCTCATCTGGCTGGTCAGCGGGCTGAGCAGGAAGCCGATCAGGCCCATGTCGTGATAGAGCGGCAGCCACGAGACGGCGCGGTCTTGCGCCTTCACCTGCAGGCCGTCGCGCGTGATCGCCACGGCGTTGGCCATCAGGGCCTTATGGGTCACCAGCACGCCGGTCGGGAAGCGGGTGCTGCCCGACGAGAACTGCAGGTAGCAGGGATCTTCGGGCGTGATCTGCGGCAGCGCCGCGCCGGCGTCCTTCGGCAGGTCGGCCAGCGGGGCGGCGAAGGCCAGGCCCGCCGCGTCGCCGATCTGCTTGAGCCACTCGGCCATGCCGGCCGGGCCGATGAGGATCTTCGCATGGGCCGAGGCGCACATGCGGCCGATCTGCTCGATATAGGCCTCGCGGCCGCCCAGCGGCGCGGGCAGCGGCAGGGGCGCGGGGACCAGGCCGGCGTACTGGCAGGCGAAGAAGGCGCGCACGAAGTCGCCGTCGGTTTCGGCGATCAGGGCGACGCTCTCGCCGACCTTGGCGCCGGCCGCCAGCAGGCGGCGGGCCAGGCCTTGCGCCTGCTCGCGCAGGGCGGCGTAGGTCAGGGCCTCGACCAGCTCGCCGCGCAGCGAATGCAGGTTGATCCCGGTCTCGCCGGTCGCGGCGAAATCCAGGGCGGCGGTCAGGGTCGGGAAGTCGGCGAGACGGACGGTCCTGCCGGAAGCGGTGGGCGTATTCATTGCGGATCGCCTTTGCGCTCGTTCAGGGGTTCCGCGCAAGTCTGTTCGCGCGCGGCGGCGCTTTTGTCCTCGCGCTCGGCGGCGGCTTCCGCTGCGAGACGCGACCGGAGGGTGATGAACATGCCGATCGCCATGCAGGTCGAGGCCAGGACCAGGGCCGCGCCGGCGCCGGTCAGGTCGAAGATCTGCAGCAGGGGAACGAGGGCGGCGAAATAGATGGCGATGACGACGATACGCACGCGCAGGGCCGCGCCGGCGGCGTGCATCGACACCAGCATTGGCTCGATCGGCAGGGCCATGATGCCGATGGCGGCGGCCGCGACCTGCCAGCTCATGATGCCGGCGGCCGAGGCGTATTCGGGGCCCATGATCACGGTCAGCAGCCAGGGGCCGGCCAGCAGGCAGACCGCCAGCAGCACGCCGGCGACGCCGCCGCCGATCAGGGCGATCTGGCGGGCCAGTCGCAGCATGGCCGCATCGTCCTTCTGCGCGCGCAGGCGGGCGAATTCGGGATGCAGGGCGGGCAGCATCAGGCGGGCGGGCTTGGCCATGCCGTCGGCCACCTGGCGTCCGACACGCCACATGGCGGCCGGGGCGGGGCCGACCAGCGCGCCGATCGCCAGGGTCAGCACGTGGGTGAAGCCGACCTCGATGGTGCTGCTGAAATTGGTGGCCCAGGCGAAGCGCCACACACCGGGCAAGCCGACGCCGAGCGGCCCCACCAGGCTGAAGCCGTCCAGCAGGCCGCGCTGCAGCAGGCTCCAGACCGCGATGGCGGCCACGTAGAGGAACGAGGCGATGGTGCCGGCCGCCCAGGCCAGCAGGAACATCTCGATCGGCGCATCCATCGACGCGGCGATCGCACAGCCGATCAGGCGCACGACGGACGAGACCACCTGCTCGGCGGCCAGCATGCGGAAGCGGTCGAACAGCCGCAGCAGGCCAACGCCCGTGGCCGAGGTCATGACCCCGATCGACAGGCAGTAGAGCGCGGCCTCCGGCGCCAGGTGGTCGGGCCAGCCCATGTAGTGGCTGAACAGCAGGCTGCCGCCCACGCCGATGGCGACGCCCGCGACCGCGCCGATACCGTCGAGCACCAGGGCGAAGCGCATGACCTGCTGGAAGGTCTTGCGGTCGCCGTCCATCAGGGGCTTGGCGCCGTACTGCACGACGGTCTGCCAGGACTGAAACTTGGCCATCTCGCCCAACGCCTGGGCGAAGGCGTTGATCAGCGTCAGGAAGCCGAAGGCCTCGATGCCGAGGCTGCGGGTGGTGACGGCGATGTAGGCCAGGCCGACGACGGCGTTCAGCCCGCGCCCGCTGAGCAGGGCCCCGACATTGGCCAGCATCCGGGTCAGCGGGTTGACCTTGCCCGCATCCTTGGGGGCGGCGTTCATCGGTCGAGGACGGCCAGGCGGTCGATGATGGCGCGGGCGGCGCGCTCCGACGAGGCGACCGAGGTGATGTCGAAGGTCTCGGCCACGCCCGCCTGCTGGGCTTCCAGGAAATGGCCATGGCCGGCGAAGGCGGCGGCGACCGCGTCGCAGATCCCGTCGGCGGTCTCGCGCACCGGCCCGTACAGCCAGTGATGGAAGCTTTCGTCGCCCTTCCAGTCGGCGTGGCTGGGATTGAGGAACAGGCAGGGCTTGGGCGTGCGCAGGAACTCGTAGACCTGGCTGGAGACGTCGCCGAGATAGAGGTCGGCCGAGCGCGTGTAGGTCATGTCGAAGGCGGCCGGGCCGCCCAGGTCGACGTGGATGCGGGGGTGGCCCTCGAAGCGGGCGACGGCGCGGCGGTCGGCCTCCGACGCGGTCTCGAACAGGCGCACATGCGGGGCGAAGATCAGGTTGAACCGCTCGTCGGCGGCGAACTGCTCCAGCACCGAAAGGCCGAAGGCGCTCCACGAGCCCAGGGTCTCGTGGAAGTGGGGGTTGTAGACCACAGTCGGCAGGGGCTTGGCGAAGGCCGGGACGGCGCTGGGCGGCAGGGCGTCGACGAGGTCGAACTTGGGATAGCCGACCATGGCGCAGGCCTCGGGGCGGACCCAGCCCTCGTCGATCATCCGGTCGCGCTGCTTGGGGCCGGCGGCCATGACCAGGTCGAACACCCGCAGGCGCGGTTCGAACGGCCCGCCGCGATCACCGGCGCCGTGCTGGGTGTAGACCAAGGCGGTGCGGCGCACGCCCAGCTTGCGCAGCAGGGCGGTGGTGCGTTCGGGCGTGACCACGGCGTCGTAGGTCGACAGCCGGCCGGCGTTCAGCGCCAGCATCAGGGCCTTGGGCGGGGGCGCCGCCTTGGACATCCGCCGCAGCCAGGCCGGCGGCAGCAGGCGCAGGGTGATCGGCGCGCCGCCCAGGCCGTCGAGCATGCCCTGGATGTAGTCGAGATGCCCGGCCGAGGTCGCGGTGATCTCGACGCGCACATCCGGCCAGGTCCGGGCCATGGCCACGGCGATCGACAGGCTGTGCCAGACCTGGTGCGGCTGGGCGATGTAGAGGAAGCACACGCGCGTCGCGCGGGCCCGTTGCTGGTCCAGGAGGCCGAGGCCGTTCATCGGTCGTGGCCTAGTTGGTGGGCTGGACGCGGGTGCGGACGCGACCCTTGAAGACCACGCGATCGCCCTTGTCGCTGACGCTGTAGCTGTCGGCGCTGACATTGCCGCGCGGACCGGCGCCGGAAACCGGCGCGCCGCCGACGACCTCGCCGGTCTTGGTGTCGATGCGGGCTTCCTGCGAAGCGAACTGATAGCCCTGGCCGTTGTCGATCTTCACGTCCTTGGTCAGCACCAGCAGGTTCTGGGCCTCCTGGTAGATCCCGTCCTTGGACGTGACCTTGCTGGCGTCGGGCGCGCCGTAGCCGCGCACCAGGGTCGGCTCGACCAGCTTGACCTTGTTGGGATCGGCAGCGTCGCGCTCGGCGCGGCGAGCGGTGATCAGGAAGGCGCGGCCGTCGCGCATGGCGCCGGTGAAGCGCGGATTGTCCATCGCCAGCGGCGCGGCGGTCTGGGCCCTGGCGGCGTTGCGGGCGTCGAGCATGCGGAACGTCGTCTGCCCGATCACCGCGCCCGAAATGCCGACCGCCAGCACCAGCAGGCCCGCGCGCGCCCAGCGCGCCGAGCGCCGACGCCGGTTGCGGCGAGGCTTCTTGGCGGGAGCGACGGAAAGGGCGGCGGTGGTCATGCGGGCGGACGATCCAGAACGGACGCCATGGATAGTCTTCAACGCGCCCGACGCCAAAGCGGTTTTTCTGAAGACGAGGGCGGGCTGTTACCGCGACCGTCCGCGCGCCGTCACCGGCCAGACGGCGACCAGGGTGTCGCCCTCGACCACGTGATAGGCGTCGTAGAGGTTCACGGTCGGGTCGCAGTGCGGCGCGGCCAGCGTCACCCGCGCGCCGAGAGGCGGAGGCGAGCCGGACGACGGGACCAGCGCGCCGTGCTCGTCGCCCATGAAGAAGTAGCGCGAGCCTTCCGGGGCGCCGACCACGACCTGGGGCGGATCGGCGTCGGTCGACATCGCCTTGAAGCCGGCGTCGACCGTGACCATGCCCGGGCTGTTGGCGCTGACCACGCGGGCGTCGATGAACAGCGAGCGCCGGTAGGGGCTGGCGTCCGCGCCTTCGCCCGCCAGGTCGCAGGCCAGGTACTGGTCGTCCATGAACACGTAGGAGCCGACCTGCAGCTCGGTGAAGATCGAAAGCTCGGCGTCGATGCGGTGCGAGCCGGTGCCCGAGCCGCTGACGATCGGCGGCGCGCCGCCGGCGGCGGTCAGGGCGTCGATGACTTCGCGGATGTAGGCCCCGCGATCCTCCAGCGCCGTCTTGCGGACGTCGAAGGCCTCGATGTGCTGCTGCACGCCGCAATAGCATTGCAGGCCCGCATAGGTCAGGGCGGGCTCGCTCTTGATCGCCTCGAACAGCGCGACGGCGGCCTGCGGCGAGGCCACGCCGGTGCGGTGGATGCCGGGATCGAGGTCGATCAGCACCTCAAGCGGCTTGCCGCTCGCGTCGGCCGCCGCGCCCAGGGCGGCGACGTTGTCGGGATGGTCGACGACGACCTTCAGGCCGGTGGTCGAGAGGTTCAGGGCGGCCAGGCGGGCGACGGCGGGCGCCGAGACCACCGGCGAGGTGATCAGCAGGCCGGTCGAGACCCCTTGCGCCGCCAGGGCCTCGGCCTCGCCGATCTTGGCGCAGCACAGGCCTGCGGCGCCGGCCGCCAGCTGCAGGCGGGCGATGTCGGCGCTCTTGTGGGTCTTGGCGTGGGGGCGAAGCTTCAGGCCCTTGCCCGCGGCGAAGGCGGCCATGGTCGCGATGTTGGCCTCAAGGGCCGTCCGGTCGACCACTAGGACCGGCGTGTTCAGCAGTTCGCGGGAACCGGGCTGGCCGACGAGGCCGGCGTGCAGGGCGATGTCGGTCATGGATCAGATTCCGAACAGCTGGCTCAGGTGGGCGTTGGCGAACTTGGCGGTCGGATCCCAGGCCTGGCGCACTCGCAGAAAGTCGCCGGCGCGGGGATAGAGGCGATGGACGCCCGCGAGGGTCAGGGTATGGCGCTTGGCCCAGTGCGGTCGACCGCCGCTGTCGGCCAGCACGGCCTCCATCTCGGCGAAGGCCGGTCGCCAGGGCATCTTGGCGTACTGGTGGAACGAGATCGAGGCGCCCGCGCCGATGTTGAACGGGCTCATCCAGATGTCGTCGCCGGCCACGAGGCGGAACTCGAACGGGAAGGTGATGGGCAGGCGGCGCTTGCGGATGTGGGCCATGGCCGCCCGCAGCGTGGGCAGGCCGGCGGCGCGCGGCATCTCGTACTCCATCTCCTCGAAGCGGACGTTGCGCTCGGAGGGGAAGACCTCGAAGGCCGGGCCGGCGCGGCGGGCGGGCTTGCCGGCGACCTTCATCATCAGCTTCTGCAGCGGCGCGGTCAGGACGGGCAGGGCGGCGCACAGGTCGCAGATCGTGCGGAAGGTGTCCTCGTCGCCTTCGCCGCTCTTGCCCAGGGTCTCGTCGGCGGCGTCGGCCGGGACGGGGTGCAGGGTCTTGAAGATGACGTCGTCGCTGTAGGGAAAGACCCAGAACTCCATGTGGCGCGTGGCGGCGGCCAGGTCGTCGAAGCGCTCGATGACCTGGGCCAGCGGCATGCGGCTGACGCGCTCTTCCAGGTGGTAGGCGGGGACGACGTTGATGCGGATGGCGACGGCCACGCCCAGCAGGCCCAGCGAGACGCGCTGGGCCTGGTAGAGTTCGGGCTCGAGGTCGGGGCCGCATTCGACCAGCCGGCCGTCGGCGGTCATCAGCCGAAAGCCGCAGGCCTGGGTCGACAGGCTGCCGAGCTCCGCGCCGGTGCCGTGAGTGCCGGTGGCCGTAGCGCCGGCCAGGGACTGGGGATTGATGTCGCCCTGATTGATCAGCGACAGGCCCTCGGCCCACAGGGTGGCGGTCAGGCGCTTGAGGCTCCAGCCGGCGGGCGCCCAGACGGTCTTGCGGTCGGGCGCGATCTCGACCGCGCCTTCCAGGTCAGACAGGTCCAGCAGCAGGCCGCTCGTCTCGCACAGCGGCATGAAGGAGTGGCCGGCGCCGACGACGCGGACCTTGTCGGCCTCGGCGACCAGGCGCGACAGTTCGTCGACCGTGCGAGGCCGGGCTATCCTGCTGGGCGTCGCCACGACGCTGCCCGACCAGTTCTTCCAGCCCTCCATCGGCGCTCCCCCGCTGCGATGGACTGACGATAGTAAAAACTATCGTTATTGCAAGCCGGTGTTATGCGGGTCTTCGCGGCGAGAGACCCTCTCCCTGAAGGGAGAGGTGTCGGCGAAGCCGACGGAGAGGGGAGTGGCTGCGAAACCGGCCTCTTCAGCGGAAGCTGAAAACGGCCCCCCTCCGGCCCTCTMGGCCACCTCCCCCAGCGGGGGAGGATCTCAAAGCTCCGCGTCGAACGTCTCGAAATAGCAGTCGAACAGCCGGCCGATCTCTTCGGCCAGGGCGGTCGCGTCCTGCCCCGGCTCCTCGACGGCCATCTCGGTGGCGGCGTAGGTCAGCTCGACCATCATGCGGGTGGCCGTGCGGATCCGCGCCGCCGGGACCGTGGGGAAGCGCGCGGCCAGCACCTCGCCGAACTGGCCGGCGACCATGTCGCGCGAGGCGAAGCGCAGCTGCTGCAGCATCGGCACGGCTCGCAGGGCCCGCCCGATGGCCGCGCCGCCGGGAAAGCGGCGGGTCATGTCGATGACGTCGGTCAGCAGGGCGGCGGTCTTGGCGACGCGCTCGGACGCCGTTTCGCCCTCCAGGCCGCCGGCCTCCATCCAGGCGAACACCGCGTCGTCCTGCAGCCGCATCAGCCGGTCGCCGAGCTCTTTCAGGATCGCGTACTTGTTGGGGAAGTAGCGATAGAGGGCCGGCGGGGTGAGGCCCGCGCGCTTGCAGATGCCGTTGGTGGTCAGCTGCTCGAAGCCGGACTCGATCAGCAGCTCGCCGGCGGTGGCCAGCACCACCTCGTAGGTGTCCTGGGCGCGGGCCTGGGTCGGCCGCAGCTTGGCGTCGAGCGGGATGTCGGCGGCCGGTTCGACCGTCGGCTTGGGCATCGGGGTCTCCTGAAGTCGCCTCCAGACCTAGAGCGCTTCTCGTCGAATGCCAATGTTCGCTCATTGCCAAAGCTTAACGGGACTTGGCCGCGAGCCTGGGCCAGGGTCGCCGCCATCGCTGGGGCGGCGGTTTGTGGGGAGTTTTCCGATGATCGACCGACGCGGCCTGTTCGCCGCCGCAGGCGCGCTGTGCGCCGCGCCCGGCCTGTCCCTGGCCGCGCCGGCCACGCTGGGCGCCGACAATCCCGTGGTCGACGCCTTCGTCGCCGAGCAGAAGTTCCAGGGCGTGGTGATGATCGGGCGCAAGGGCAGGGCCTCCTATGCGCGCGCCTTCGGCATGGCGGACATCGAGGCGAACAGGCCGGCGACCCGTGACACGGTCTATGCGATCGCCTCGATCTCGAAGTGGCTGACCACGATCGCGGTGCTGCGCCTGGCCGAACAGGGCAAGCTCTCGCTCGACGCGCCGATCGCGACCTGGCTGCCCGACCAGCGGGCCGACACCGGCAAGACTGTGACCCTGACGCACCTGCTGTCCAACACCAGCGGCGTTCCCAACGGCTTCATGCCCGCGCTCAAGGCCGATCCGGAGGTGCTGAAGCGCGAGGTGTCGGCGGCGCAGGCGGTGAGCCTGTTCTGCCAGGGCGATCCGCTGTTTCCGCCGGGGAGCAGGTTCGACTATGCCCTGACCAACTGGTTCATGGTCACCGCCATCGTCGAGGCGGCGACGGGCAAGCCGTTCCAGGCGGTGGTCGAGGAGCTGGTCACCGCGCCGCTGAAGATGAGCCACACCCGCGCGGGCCGCATCGACGCCGAGGCCGGCGTGGCGGCGTCCTACTATGCGGGGCCGCCCCTGGCGCGACGCGAGAACGCCCGGCTGGCGGTGATGGCGGCGGGCGGGGGTTATTTCAGCACGGCCGACGACCTGCTGGTCGCGGCGCACCTCGTCTTCGACACGCCGTTCCTTTCGGACGCCTCGCGCAAGGCCATGACGACGATCCTCGTGCCCGAGCAGGACTATGCGCTGGGCGGCCGGGTGCGCAGCCTGACCATCGACGGCCAGGTCAGGCTGGCGGGGTGGGAGACCGGGCGCACGGCCGGCTACCGCTCGGTGCTGGGTCACCGGCTAGACACCGGCGACACGGTGGTGATCCTCAACAACACCGACCTGTCGCAGAAGGCGCTCGATCTGTTCGCCGACAAGCTGCTGGGCGCCGCGCCCAGGGCCTGACGGGGCGAATTTCGCTTCACCTGCCGCCTGCTGACAAAAGTGGGCGCCGGGCGGGGTTCTCCACCGGGAGAGCAGTGCTATGACAGCTGCCTCTTAGGGGAGAATCCTGCTCATGATCCGCAGCCTGCTGACCGCCGTCGCCGCTTCCGCCCTGCTGGCGGGCGCCGCTCACGCTCAAGACGTCAAGACCGCAGAGGCGCTGCGCGACAAGGCCCTGAACGATCGCCTGGCCTGGGACATCACCGAGGACCTGACCACCAACATCGGCCCGCGCCTGGTCGGCTCGCCGGGCATGGAGCGCGCCAAGGATTGGGGCGTGGCCAAGTTCAAGGCGCTGGGCTTCACCAACATCAAGGTCGACCAGTTCGCCAAGCCGTCGTGGACGCGCGGCGAAGAGAGCGCCGAACTGGTCGCTCCCTATCCGATGAAGCTGTCGATCGTGGGCCTGGGCCGCACCATCCCGACGCCGGCCGAGGGGATCGAGGCCGAGGTGGCGCTGTTCTCCACCTACGCCGAGATGGTCGCCGCGCCGGCCGCCGCCATCAAGGGCAAGATCGTCGTCATCACCCAGCCGATGGTCCGCGCCCAGGACGGCGCCGGCTACGGGATCGCCGGCATCTCGCGCCGCGCCGGTCCGGTCGAGGCCGCCAAGCGTGGGGCCGTGGCCCTGCTGATCCGCTCGGTCTCGACGTCCAGCTCGACCGTGCCGCACACGGGCGTGACCACCAACGGCGCCGACGTCGTCACCATCCCCGCCGCCGCCCTGGGCGTGCCGGAGGCCGAGCAGCTGGAGCGCCTGGCCAAGAAGGGCCCGCTGCGCATCAAGCTGAAGCTGGCCTCGACCCTCGACGCCGGCGACGTGGCTTGGAACATCTCGGCCGACATCAAGGGCTCGGAAAAGCCTGACGAGGTGATCGTCATCGGCGGCCACCTCGACAGCTGGGATGTCGGCACCGGCGCCTTCGACGACGCGGCCGGCATCGCCATCACCACGGCCGCGGCCAAGCTGATCGGCGAGCTGCCCAAGCACCCCAAGCGCACCATCCGCGTGGTGATGTGGGGCTCGGAGGAGAGCGGCGGTTCGTCCGACGCCTTCCTGGCCGCCAACAAGTCCAGCCTCGAAAAGCTGGTCCTGGCCGGCGAGAGCGACACGGGCGCCGACCGCATCTACAGCCTGCAGCTGCCCAAGGGGTCGGAAGGCCACCCGGCCATGAAGGCGGCGATCCAGACGCTCAGCCCGCTGAAGATCTATTTCGACCGCAATCCGGCCGCCCACGGCGGGGCCGACATCGGCGGGATCGAGGGCGCGGGCGTGCCGGTGGTGAACCTCAACCAGGACGCCAGCCGCTACTTCGACTACCACCACACCGCCGACGACACCCTGGACAAGGTGGATCCGATCCAGCTGGCCCAGAACGTCGCCGCCTGGACGAGCTTCATCTATCTGGTGGCCGACAGCGACATCGACTTCCGCGCCCTCGGTGCGGCCGCGCCGGCGCAGGCGGGGCACTAGCCTTTCCTCTTCCCTCTCATCGTCATCCCGGAAGCCGCGCAGCGGCTATCCGGGACCCAGGGGGCTGGGCTTTGCGGTTGGGCTGGGCGCCCAGCGGTCGCCGACGCATAGCGGTGGCCCCTGGGTCCCGGCTCTACGCTTCGCTTCGGCCGGGATGACGAGCGAAGCTGAAACACTCCCCGCGCGTGCGGCGCGTCGCCGCGACCCTTGGGTGAGTCAAAAGGTCGCGAAGCGCGGCCGTTCATACTTTATGTGCTCATCCACAGATTTGCGGCGCCGCATCATCGCCGCCCCAAAGCCCCGGCGCGACAGGGAAAACGCGCTGCAAACCCTGACGGCGCAAGGCGGCGATGGGTTAACGGCTGTCCCGAAATGGCGCACGCCTTGGTTGCCGAGCCGTAACGCGGCGGCCTCTTCGTTATCCCGGCATTAACGACCTTCAGGCCTTTCTACGCCTCCGTAGGCGCTTTGCCCGAACCCGCCCCGTCGTCGAACGATGGTCGGGATCGGAGAGGCGCTCAAGGGTTCCGTTTTTTAGTGTCTGATGGTGGAGGACGCTTATGCCCGCGGCAGTGCGGGGGGGACCGCGCAAGCCAGCGCGCCCCCGGGCCGAAGCGCCCGCAAGTCCGAACAAGGCTCGACCGGCTCAGCAACAGCCGGCGGGGAAGCTGCATGCCGCGCGCGGCGGTGTCGGCGTGTCGCCGACCCTGGCCCTAGGCGTCGCCGGCGGCGCGCTGGCGCTCGCCCTGGTCGTCACCCTGGCCACCGGCCACCGCGCCGAGCGCCTGGGCCAGGCCATGGTCCATGGCGTCGACGGCGAGTTCGCCAACCTGGGCTTCAAGCTGAAGGCCGTGCACGTCACCGGCGCCTCGGCAACGGCCCAGGCCGACATCCTGAAGGCCAGCGGCCTCTACCAGGACCAGCCGACGCTGGGTATGGACCTGGTGGACCTGAAGAGCCGCGTCGAAGGCGTGGGCTGGGTGAAGTCGGCCAAGGTGGTCCGCCTGCTGCCCGACACTGTGATGATYGCCGTCGAGGAGCGCCCGGCCCTGGCCGTGTGGCAGCACTCGGGGCGCCTGAAGGTGATCGACGCCGAGGGCCGCATCATCCGCGAGGCCGACGCCGCGCGCTTCCCGCACCTGCCGCTGGTGGTGGGGCAGGGCGCCGACCAGGCCGCGGGGAACATCCTGCCGGCGGTCAACGCCCGGCCGCGCCTGCGTGATCGTCTCGAAGCGCTGGTGCGCGTCGACGACCGCCGCTGGGACCTCCGACTGAAGGACGGCTCGCTGATCCAGCTGCCGGCCATTGACGAAGAATCCGCGTTGATTCAATTGGATCAACTGGACCAGCGGCAACGCATCCTCGATCTCGGCTTCGCGCGCATCGACCTGCGCGATCCCGAGATGGTGGCGGTCCGGCCCCGAGACTCCGTGCTGCCCGGGCAGCCCGTGGCCAACGGGGCGTAAGAACGGAAACGATGGACTGAGGTGACCCTGACCATGTCGCGACTTGAGGACCGGAGACAGGCCCGTGACGGCCTGAAGGCGACGCTCGTGCGTCAGCCCGCGGTCGCGGCCGTGGACCTGGGGGCGTCGAAAGTCACGTGCTTCATCATGAAGGCGGACGGCGTCCACCGCGACAACCGCACCCTGACGACCGCCGGGGTCGGCTACGTGCAGTCGCGCGGCGTGCGCGGCGGGGCGATCGTCAATCTGGACGAGGCCGCCCAGGCCATCGCGCAAGCCGTGGAGCGCGCCGAGACGGTCGCCGGCGTCAGCGTCCAGGGCGTCAGCGTCTGCACCGCGGGCGGCCAACTGGCCAGCCATCGCGTCCACACCCAGGTTTCGCTGGGCGCGCGTCCGATCGCGGACGGCGACCTGTCGCGCGCCATCTCCTCGGCGCTGGCCCAGGTGCGCCTGCCGGGCCGCAAGCCGATCCACCTGCTGCCGATCGCCTGGTCGGTCGACGGCCAGAAGGGCATCCGCGACCCGCGCGCCATGTTCGGCCGCTCGCTGGGCCTGGAATTGCTGGTCGTCTCGGTCAACGAGAACATCTTCCACACCCTGGCCCACTGCGTCGAACGCGCCCACCTGTCGTTCGAAGGCATCGTCGCCGCGCCCTTCGCCTCGGCCCTGGCGGCCCTGGAAGAGGACGAGATGGATCTCGGCGCCGTCTGCATCGACATGGGCGGCGGCTCGACCTCGGTGGCCGTGTTCAACAACGGCGCCCTGTGCCACGTCGATAGCCTGGCTGTCGGCGGCGGGCACGTCACGCAGGACATCGCCCGCGGCCTGCAGACTTCGGTCGCCGGCGCCGAGCGCATCAAGACCCTGCACGGCAGCGCCATCGCCTCGGCCAACGAGGACCGCGAGATGATCGAGGCCCCGCCGCGGGGCGATGATCCGGGCGCGGGTCCGGTGATCGCGCCCCGGTCCCTGCTGAAGGGCATCATCCAGCCGCGCGTCGAAGAGACCCTGGAGCTGCTGCGCGAGCGCCTGAAGGCCTCGGGCGCGCCTGTGGAGCCGGGCGCGGGCATCGTGCTGACCGGCGGCGCCAGCCAGCTGGCCGGGGTGCGCGAAGTGGCCGTGCGGGTGTTCGACCGCCCGGTGCGCCTGGGCCGTCCGCGCCGGGTGCCGCACCTGGCCGACGCGGCCTCGGGACCGGCCTTCTGCGCCGCCGCCGGCGTCCTGCATCGCACGGCCTTCGGTCCGCGCGAGGTGGTCTCGCCCAAGGCCCTCAGCGGCGGGCAGGTGCGCAAGCGTCCGATGGACCCCAACGCCTCGCCGGTGGCCAAGGCCGCCGCCTGGCTACGCGACAACCTCTAATCGCTCGTCCCGAAGCGGGAAATCGACCAGCGCCTCGCCCGAAAGGGCGGGGCGTTTTCGTATGCTCGGGGCAAATCACCCGGCTCGCCCGATGGGTGAATTAACCCTGTCGTTTAACTTTCTAAGTGCCTGAATGGCCAAACAGTGTAGTTTCGCGCCCCCGAATCCGAGGGGTTCGACGCGAAAAACAGGCCAGCGGCGTTCCGCCGCACAGGGGTTCCGGCCCAGCTTGGAAACCAAGGAGTTCCAAGCAATTCCTTTGGATAACTCGCTTTTTTCCCTGTAAGCGGGATCGACCTGCAGCCGACTCAGATTATGGCTTTAACCGCCAGTTAACGATGGTGGTTGTTCTGTTAACCCGATCGTCGAGGCGTTACCGACTTGCGGTCGGTTGATTTGGCGAATTCGGCGTAAGGACGCGAGGGTCCCCATGGCTATTTCTCTTTCGGCGCCGCGCACCACCGAGCTGAAGCCGCGCATCGTGGTCTTCGGCGTTGGCGGCGCGGGCGGCAACGCCGTGAACAACATGATCGAGGCGGGCCTCGAAGGTGTTGAGTTCGTCGTCGCCAACACGGACGCCCAGCAGCTCCAGTTCGCCAAGACCGACCGTCGCATCCAGCTCGGCGTGCAGATCACGCAGGGCCTGGGCGCCGGTGCGCACCCCGAAGTGGGCATGAGCGCCGCCGAAGAGAGCTTCCCCGAGATCGGCGAGCACCTGGAAGGCGCTCACATGGTGTTCATCACCGCCGGCATGGGCGGCGGCACCGGCACCGGCGCGGCCCCGATCATCGCCAAGTGCGCCCGTGAACGCGGTATCCTGACCGTCGGCGTGGTGACCAAGCCCTTCCACTTCGAAGGCCGTCACCGCATGCGCCTGGCTGACGCCGGCATCCAGGAGCTGCAGCGCTACGTCGACACCCTGATCGTCATCCCGAACCAGAACCTGTTCCGCGTCGCCAACGAACGCACGACCTTCGCCGAAGCCTTCGGCATGGCCGACCAGGTGCTGCACTCGGGCGTCCGCTCGATCACCGACCTGATGGTGCTGCCGGGCCTGATCAACCTCGACTTCGCCGACGTCCGCACGGTCATGACCGAGATGGGCAAGGCGATGATGGGCACCGGCGAGGGCACCGGCGAAGACCGCGCCCTGATGGCCGCCCAGAACGCCATCGCCAACCCGCTGCTCGACGAAGTGTCGCTGAAGGGCGCCAAGGCCGTGCTGGTCAACGTGACCGGCGGCATGGACATGACCCTGCTCGAAGTGGACGAGGCCGCCAACGCGATCTCCGACCAGGTCGACGCGGAAGCCAACATCATCTTCGGCGCGGCCTTCGACCCTTCGCTGGACGGCGTGATCCGCGTGTCGGTGGTCGCCACCGGCATGGACGGCGCCTCGATCCAGCAGATCGAGCCCAAGCCGGCCGCCCGCAACACCCACGCCGCGCCGCTGCTGGCCGAGACCTCGCGTCCCGCCCCGCAACCGGCTCCGCAACCCGCCCCGGCCCCGCAGCCGGTCGCCCAGGCTCCGGCCCAGCCGGAAATCCGCCCGGGTTCGCGCTACGAGGCCCGTCCGATCGAGCGCCCGACCGCCACGGCCTATCCGGAACCGGCCTACGAGCCGGCCCCGCAGCCGCACGCCCAGGCCGACCTCTACGCCCAGCCGGAAGCCGCCTACGAGCCGGAACCGGTCTATGAGCCGGCCCCCGCGCCGCGCGTCACCCGCATCGTCGACCCGATGGTCGCCGAAGCCGACGACGAGCCGCTGTACAGCGATCACTACGAGGATCGCCGTCAGCAAAAGAGCGGCGGCTGGATGAGCCTGTTCGGCGGCGGTCGCCAGCAGCGCTACGAGCCGGCCCCGCAGCCGCAGGCCCGCCAGACCGGTTCGGCCCGCCCGCAACTGCAGCCGATCGATCCGCCCCAGGCCGACGACGGCGAGGATCTGGAGATCCCGTCGTTCCTGCGTCGCCTGGCCAACTGAACACCGAGTTAGTACCAGTAAGCGTAACAGTAAGCGTACCGCGTAAGTCGAAGCGCCCGGGTCCCTCTGGTCCCGGGCGTTTTGCTTTTTATCCTCCCCCTTCTGGGGGAGGATCGCGCAGCCAAATCGTCATATGCTGCCGGAAAGCCACCCTTTCCGGTCACGATGAAGCTCACCCGCACCGACAAGAAGATCCTCGACGTGCTGCAGCGCGACAGCGGGGTCACGAACGTTGAGCTCGCCGAGCGCGTGGGCCTGTCGCCCAGCCCGTGCCTGCGCCGGGTCAAGCAGCTGGAGGCCGCGGGCCTGATCAGCGGCTATGTGGCGGTGCTGGATCGCCGCAAGGCGAGGCTGGACCTTCTGGCCTATGTCGAGGTCGCCGTCGATCGCCACAACGAGGCCGCCGCCGAGGCCTTCAAGGAGGCGATCCTGCGTGAGCCCCTGGTGGTGGGCTGCCACGCCATGACCGGCAGCTACGACTACCTGCTGCGGGTGGTGGCCCCCAACCTCGACGCCTATGCCGAGTTCACGATGAAGCGCCTGCTGAAGATGCCGGCGGTGAAGGACATCCAGTCGAGCTTCGTCCTGGAGACGATCAAGGACTCTACGGCGCTGCCGCTGGATTATCTGGAGTAGCGGCCTTCTCCCCAACAACAGAAACCTCTCCCCACGGGAGAGGTGTTTGCAGTGCGGCCTTGGAGGCTCAGGTGATGCTCTATCGGGTCATAAAATGACCCGCGTGCCCGTCTGGCCGGTCATAATCGCCACAACGCGTCTCCTGGCCTGACCTATCCTGACGTCCGTATCCCCGACTCCCGGAGCGGCCGTCATGCTGGTTCTCGATCGCAAGCCCCAAGCCGCCGCCACGCCCATGCGCGCCGCGCTCGACGGCGTCGTGGCCTACAAGGCCGGCATGACCCTGGCCGAGGCCGGTCGCCGCACGGGCCTGTCGGACTTCGCCAAGCTGGCCAGCAACGAGAACCTGCTGGGCGCCAGCCCCAAGGTCGCCGACGCGGTGATGGCCGCCGTGGCCGAGCCGCAGATCTATCCCGACCCCTATTGCGAGACCCTGCGCGCCGCCATCGGCCAGCGCCTGGGCGTGTCTTCGGACCGCCTGCTGGTCTCGCCGGGCTCCGAGGCCCTGATCGACTACGTGTTTCGCGCGGTGCTGGCGCCGGGCGACGAGATCCTGCTCTCCTCGCCGACCTTCCCGGCCTACGACATCTTCGCCAAGTGCGCCGAGGCGGCGATCGTCGACGTGCCTCGCCTGGCCAATTTCGACCTCGACGTCCCGGCGGTCGCCGCCGCGGCCGCCAAGGGCCCCAAGCTGCTGATCCTCTGCACGCCCAACAACCCGACCGGCAACGCGCTTTCCAGGGAAGCGGTCGAGACCGTGCTGGCCGCCACGCCGAAGACCACCTTGGTGTTCGTCGACGAGGCCTATCGCGAGTACTACGAGGCCTACGACATGCTGGCCGTGCTGGAGGCCTGGGGCGGCCCGTGGATCGCCGCGCGCACCTTCTCCAAGGCCTATGGCCTGGCCGGCATGCGGGTGGGCTATGGGATCGCCTCGTCTGAAGAGCTGATCGCCTATCTCGACCGCCTGCGTCCGCCGTTCAACGTCACCGCCGTCAGCCAGGCCGCGGCGCTCGCCGCCTGGGAAGACCGCGAGCACCTGGCCTCGACGGTCGCTCTGACCCTTTCGGAACGCGCCCGCGTCGAGGCGGCGCTGGACGAGATGGGCGTCGAATACACCCGCTCGGAAGCCAATTTCGTCTTCCTGCGCACCCCCGCCGGTCCCGAAGCCACCGCCATGCGTTTGTTGCACGAAGGGCTCATCGTCCGCCCGACGCCCGTGACGGGCGGCTGGGTGCGCATCACCATCGGCCGGCCGGCCGATAACGACCGCCTGATCGCCGGCCTGCCGGCCGCGCTGGTTCCGTAAAAACATCAGAACGAGCCTTAGGGAGGCCCGCATGCCCGTCACGACCGACAACCCCCTCGGCCTGAACGGCTTCGAGTTCGTCGAATTCACCAGCCCCGATGCGGCGGCGATGAAGGCGATCATCGAGCAGCTGGGCTTCGTGCCCGCCAGCACCCACCCGACCAAGGCCGTGACCCGCTACAAGCAGGGCCGCATCAACCTGCTGGTCAACGAGGAAGCCGCCGGCCAGGTGGCCGAATTCCGCGAGGCTCACGGCCCCTCGGCCAACGGCATGGCCTTCCGGGTCGACAATGCGCAGCAGGCTTTCGAAGACGCCCTGAAGCGTGGCGCCAAGGCCGCCGACGCGTCGCGCTCGGTGCTCGGTGAGAACGCCAAGGTGCTGGAAGGCATCGGCGGCAGCTTGCTCTATCTCGTCGAAGGCGAGGGCGGCATCTACGACGCCTGGACGCCGGTGGCCGGCGCCGCCGAGGCCGAAGCGGCCAATTCGGTGGGCCTGGATTTGCTCGACCACCTGACCCACAACGTCAAGCGTGGCCAGATGCGCACCTGGTCGACCTTCTACAATCAGGTCTTCGGCTTCGAGGAGCAGAAGTACTTCGACATCAAGGGCCAGGCGACGGGCCTGTTCAGCCAGGCGATGATCGCGCCCGACAAGGCCATCCGCATCCCGCTGAACGAGAGCCAGGACGACAAGAGCCAGATCGAGGAGTTCATCCGCCAGTACAACGGCGAGGGCATCCAGCACCTGGCCCTGACGACGGAGAATATCTACGACACCGTCGAGCGCCTGCGCGCCCGCGGCGTCAAGCTGCAGGACACCATCGAGACCTATTACGAGCTGGTCGACAAGCGCGTGCCCGGCCACGGCGAGGATCTGGAGCGGCTGCGCAAGAACCGCATCCTGATCGACGGCAACGTCGGTGACGAGGGCCTGCTGCTGCAGATCTTCACCGAGAACCTGTTCGGTCCGATCTTCTTCGAGATCATCCAGCGCAAGGGCAACGAGGGCTTCGGCAACGGCAACTTCCAGGCCCTGTTCGAGAGCATCGAGCTGGACCAGATCCGCCGCGGCGTGATCACGGTCGACGCCTGAACCACGCTGAAAATACCCTTCGTCGTCATCCCGGCCGAAGCGTAGCGTAGAGCCGGGACCCAGGGGCCGTGCGCACCGCCCCTGGGTCCCGGATAAGCCCTCCGGGCTTTCCGGGATGACGGGAAAAGTGCTGGCAAAGGCACGGGAAAACGTATGGACCTCCGCTACCAGACCGGCTTTGGCGCTCACGTCGCGACCGAGGCCGTGGCCGGCGCCCTGCCGGTGGGGCAGAACTCGCCGCAGCACGTGCCGTTCGGCCTTTATGCCGAGCAGATCTCCGGCACGGCCTTCACCGCGCCCCGGCACGAGAACCGCAGGAGCTGGCTCTACCGCCTGCGGCCCAGCGCCGGGCACGGGGCCTACAAGCCCTACGCCCAGCCGCGCCTGACCAGCACGTTCGACGGCCCGGTCACGCCCAACCGCCTGCGCTGGGACCCGATCGAGATCCCCGCCGAGCCGACCGATTTCGTCGACGGCCTGATGACCCTGGCCGGCAATGGCGACGCGGCGGCCCAGGCCGGCATGGGCGTGCACCTGTACCTGGCCAACGCTTCCATGAAGGACCGCGTCTTCTACGACGCCGACGGCGAGCTCCTGATCGTGCCGCAGCAGGGCGTGCTGACCCTGGTCACCGAGATGGGCGTGCTGAAGGTCGGTCCTGGCCATATCGCGGTGATCCCGCGCGGCGTGCGCTTCCGGGTCGAGGTTGCCGGCCCCTCGCGCGGCTATGTCTGCGAGAACTATGGCGCGGCCCTGCGCCTGCCCGAACTGGGGCCGATCGGCTCCAACGGTCTGGCCAATCCGCGCGACTTCGAGACGCCGGTGGCGGCCTTCGAGGACGTCGATACGCCGACGCAGGTGATCCAGAAGTTCCAGGGCAAGCTTTGGGCCGCGCAATGGGACCACAGCCCGCTGGACGTCGTCGCCTGGCACGGCAATCTCGCGCCCTACCGCTATGACCTGGCGCGGTTCAACACCATCAACACGGTCAGCTACGACCACCCCGACCCGTCGATCTTCACGGTGCTGACCTCGCCCAGCGACACGCCGGGCACTGCCAATGTGGACTTCGTGATCTTCCCGCCGCGCTGGATGGTGGCCGAGCACACCTTCCGCCCGCCCTGGTTCCACCGCAACGTGATGAGCGAGTTCATGGGCCTGGTGCACGGCGCCTATGACGCCAAGGAGGGCGGCTTCGCCCCTGGCGGCGCGTCCCTGCACAACTGCATGAGCGATCACGGCCCGGACGTGGCCAGCCATCGCAAGGCCACCGAGGCCGAGCTTGGCCCCCACAAGATCGACCACACCCTGGCCTTCATGTTCGAGAGCCGCTGGGTGATCGCGCCGACGAAGTTCGCGCTGGAGCATCGCGCGCTTCAGGCCGACTATGACGCGTGCTGGGACGGGTTCCCCAAGGCCCGCCTGCCGTAACCAGAACAAGAAGAGGAAGCGCCGAATGAAGCTCGCGTCTCTGAAGGGCGGCCGCGACGGCCGGCTGGTCGTGGTGTCGAACGACGTGACCTGGTGCACCGACGCCGGGACGATCGCGCCGACGCTGCAGGCCGCGCTCGACGACTGGGAACGCTGCGAGCCCTTGCTGCGCGGGCTGGCCGAGAGCCTCGAGCACGGCGGCGTGCCCAAGGAGCGTTTCCACGAGCACGACGCCGCCAGCCCCCTGCCGCGCGCCTACCAGTGGGTGGACGGCAGCGCCTACGTCAATCACGTCCAACTGGTGCGCCAGGCCCGCGGGGCGGAAATGCCTGAGACCTTCTGGACCGATCCCTTGATGTACCAGGGCGCGTCGGACGGCTTCCTGGCCCCCCGCGACACCATCCCGCTGGCCGACGCGGCCTGGGGCTGCGACCTGGAGGGCGAGGTGGCGGTGATCGTCGGCGACGTGCCGCTGGGCGCAAGCCGGGAGGAAGCGCTGGCGGCCATCCGCCTGGTGATGCTGTGCAACGACGTCAGCTTGCGCAACCTGATCCCGGCCGAGCTCGCCAAGGGCTTCGGCTTCGTGCAGTCCAAGCCGGCCAGCGCCTTCTCGCCGGTGGCGGTGTCGCCCGACGCCCTGCCGGGCTGGAAGGGCGGCAAGCTGTCGGGCGCGCTGCTGATCGAGCTGAACGGCAAGGACTTCGGCCGCGCCGACGCCGGCGTCGACATGACCTTCGACTTTGGGACCCTGGTGGCGCACGCGGCCAAGACCCGCAGCCTGAGCGCCGGCACCATCGTCGGCTCGGGCACGGTCTCCAACCGCGACGCCGACGGCGGCCCGGGCAAGCCGATTTCGGAAGGCGGACTCGGCTACTCGTGCCTGGCCGAGGTGCGCACGGTCGAGACCATCCTGCACGGCGCGCCCAAGACGCCGTTCCTGCTGGGCGACGACACCGTGCGCATCGAGATGAAGGACGCCAAGGGCCACACGATCTTCGGCGCCATCGAGCAGACGGTCGAGCGGGTTTGACGGAAGAAGTCACAGCGGTTGGACGCGTGTGGTCGACGCGGGCCGGGATCAACCTCGGTCCGCTGGACCTGATCGCCGACGGGGCGGCCCGCAACTATGTGCTGCAGATCGGCGAGAACCGTTTCCACGGCTTCGTGGTGCGGCGGGGGCAGGCGGCGTTCGGCTATGTCGACCGCTGCCCGCACGCCGGCCTGCCGCTGGCGCAACAGCTGGACCAGTATCTGACGCCGGACGGCGGCATGATCGCCTGTTCCTGGCATGGAGCGGTGTTCGCCATCGACGACGGCGCCTGCCTGGGCGGCCCCTGTGCCGGCGCCCGCCTGACGTCCTGGCCGGTGCGGGTCGAGAACGGGCGCCTGCTGACCGCGTGAAATCCGACAAAGCAAGTCCAGGTTGATTTGCGCCGGTCCCGGTGGTTTCGTGAACGCCGGATCGGGAGAGGGGCATGACCGGACTTTCGCGGATCGTCGATGATCTCGAAGGCGTCGCGCTCGAGGTGTCGCAGCGCCAGCCGCCGGTGGTCTCGGCGCGGGTGCTGGCCTTCCTGACCAAGGTCGCCCATGTCGTCGACCAGGCCTATCGCGATGTCCTGGCCCTGCTGATCGACGTCAAGTACGCGCGCGACGACGCCCTCCAGACCGGCGAGGTCCGCGATTTCCAGAGGCGCGCCGAGCGCATTCTGGAAACCAGCCACTATCGCGACGCCGAGGAGATCTGCAGTCGGCTGAGAACGCTGCGCGACGCTCATCTCGATGATCTGCTGGGCCTGGTCGGCCAGGACGCCGGCGGACAGTGGAGAGCGCTGTTCGACCTGATCGAGGATCGGGAGGGCGGCATCATCCGCATGATCCGCGAGGAGCTGTGGCGGCTCTCGCAGGCCCTGGACGACACGCGCGGCCCCGCTGATCTGCCCGCCTTGCGCGAGATCGCCTCGGAGGCGGCTGGGCAGGTCAAGCGAGACCTGGCCGATCTCAACGCCTTCACCAATCGCATTCTCGGCCTGAGCGGGCAGGCCGGGCTGATGGAGATGCTGAGAGACGGGCGGCCGCAGTCCCTCGTGGTCAAGGAGATCTCGCTGATGGTCGACCAGAGGCAGCAGCATACCTATTCGACCGGCTCCAACTCGGTTCTGGTCGGCGCGGGGGCGACGACAGGCGACATCCAGATCCAGCAGGGCGCGCCCATCGATCTGGCGGCCCTGGCCAAGGAACTCGAGACGCTGCGCGCGGAGATGAAGGCCCAGGCGAGCGGCGCGGCCGAGGAGGATGTGGCCATCGGCGCGGTGGCGGCGGCGCAGGCGGCGGCCAAGGCCGGCGACGAAAGCGGCGCGCTGAAGGCCTTGAAGGGGGCGGGCAAGTGGACGCTGGGCGTGGCCGAGAAGGTGGCCGTGCCGATCGTGACCGCCGCGCTGAAGCCGTTGCTGGGCCTGCCCTGACGGCGGGGCCGCCTTGCGGGCAAAAGAAAAGCCGCCCTCCAGGAGAAGAAGGCGGCCCAGTGAATTGGGAGGAAACGCCCAGGAAGGGCAGAACCTATATAGCGGCTTTCGCTGCGCGTGACAACGTTGTCATCAATTTTTTTGCGAAAATGTCGCCCTTGGCCTCGAAGGCCTACTTTTTCCGGCGCGCGGCGGCGACCTCGGCCGGCGTGACGGCCTTGCCCTTGTTGCCCCACGAGGCGCGGACATAGGTCAGCAGGCCCGCCAGGTCGGCGTCGGTGAGGTCGTCCTTGAAGCCGGGCATCTCGTTCTTGCCGTTCAGCACGATGGAGAGCAGGGGCTTGGCGTCGCCCTGCGCCAGCGGCGCGCCGGCCAGCGCCGGATAGGCGCCCTTCACGCCCTTGCCGTTGGCCTGGTGGCAGGCGGCGCAGTTGTCGGCGTAGAGCGTCTGGCCGGGCGGCGGCGCGGCAAGCGCCGAGGCGGCCGGCAGGGCGGCCCCGGTCAGGACCAGGGCGGCGAAAATCGTGTTGCGGTACATCAGGTCTCCCCGGGGAGGGTGTCGTCGACTCGACGGCGTCGGCTCCGTCGCGGCGCAGGTTAGCCGAGGCGATGGCCGTCGAGATAGGGCGCCGGACCTTGCGCCCGCGCCGCAGGGGGCTATGTCGGACCCATGACCGATCTGACCCTGCGCCTGGCCAAGCCGGAAGACATTCCCGCCCTGACCGCGCTGATGAACGCGGCGATCGCCGAGCTGCTGACGCCATTCCTGCCGCCCGAGGGCGTGGCGGCCTCGTTCGAGGTGATGGGCCTGGACAGCCAGCTGATCGCCGATGGGACCTATTTCGTCGTCGAGGATGCGGGAGAGATCGCCGGCTGCGGCGGCTGGAGCCGGCGGGCCACCCTGTTCGGCGGCGATCATTCGGCGGGGCGGGACGCGGCCAT
Source organism: Caulobacter sp. 10L414 (assembly GCF_056395525.1). Classification (NCBI taxonomy): domain Bacteria; kingdom Pseudomonadati; phylum Pseudomonadota; class Alphaproteobacteria; order Caulobacterales; family Caulobacteraceae; genus Caulobacter; species Caulobacter sp. 10L414. Next base: position 18,154 of record NZ_JBFTJR010000010.1, on the reverse strand, counting down.
GCTGGATCCCGCGCGCGACGCGGCGCGGGTGCGGGCGATGTACACCCACCCCGATCACGTGCGGAAGGGCGTGGGGCGGATGATCCTGGCGGCCTGCGAGCAGGCGGCGGCGGGCGAGGGGTTCGCCCGGGCCGAGATGGCGGCCACCATGGGCGGCGTGCCGCTATACGAGGCCTGCGGCTACGCCCTGATCGAGCCGTTCACCGCGCCGACCTCCAAGGGCTACGAGGTGCCGCTGGCGCGGATGGGCAAGGCGCTGGGGCCGGCTCCGGCGCGCTGACAAAAAGGGCGGACCTTGCGGCCCGCCCTTCGTAGTCCAGGTCGTCGAAGCGCGGACGAGCCGCGCTCCGGGCTCCGCTTAGCGGAACAGGCTCAGGATCGAGCTCGACGACTGGTTGGCGATCGACAGCGCCTGGATGCCCAGCTGCTGCTTGGTCTGCAGGGCTTGGAGCTTGGCGCTTTCCTTGGCCAGGTCGGCGTCGACCAGGTTGCCCACGCCGGCGTCGAGGCTGTCTTGCAGCTTGCCGACGAAGTTCAGGTGGGTGTCCAGGCCCGTCGAGCTGGTGCCCAGCGAGGCCAGCTTGTTGGTCGCCGTCTGCAGGGCCGTGTCGATGGTGGTGATCATCGTCTTGGCCGCGGCGGCGGTCGTGAAGGTGGTCGTGGTCGACAGACCGATGCCGGCCAGCGACAGGGTCTTGGAGTTGACGGTGATGCCCGAGCCGTCCGAGTTGGCCAGATAGGTCAGCTTGGTGGTCTTGCCGTCGATGATGCTGGCGCCGTTGAACTTGGCGTTCGAGACGGCCTTGGTGATCTGGTCGCGCAGCGAGTTGAAGTCAGCCTTCAGCGCGTTGAACGACGCGGTGTTCAGCGAGGTGTCGGAAGCGGCCAGGGCCTTTTCCTTCATCTTGCCGAGCAGGTCGGTGACGGTGTCGCCGGCGGCCAGAGCGACGTCGATCGTGGACTGACCGCGTTGCAGCGAGTCCTTCACGGCGTTGATCGAGGACGAGGTGGCCGACTGGTTCTTGGCGGTGGCCCAGATCGCGCCGTTGTCCTTGGCGGAGCCGATCTTCTTGCCGGTGTTGATCCGCTGTTGCGAGATCTGCAGTTCGCTGTTGGTCGAGTTCAGGTTCTGCAGGGCGATCATCGCCCCCGAGTTCGTGTTGATGCTGTTCAGCGCCATTACGAAGACTCCTTCTTGAGGTGTCCGACGTCATTTTGACGGCCGGAGGGCTTTTTGCCCTGCTGCAATGTTTCGTAATCTCCTTGACATTGAGTGAAAATGTCGCGGTTACTGGCGCGTTTACTGTAGATGTTTGTTAACCTCGATTGGTGCAGCCCTCCCGGCTGAATCGAGGCGAAAGGCGGCGTTGCTCCCGTAGACTCTTGGCCGCGCGGTCTAGTCTCGGGAAGCCTTGGCCAAGACGGCGAAAGCCGGGTTGGCGGCCCGGCTTTGATGTTCGGAAATTTAAGTTTTTCTCGCCATGGCGGCGCCGGGCGGCGTCATGCGCACAGGCGGGCGGGTTCCGGCGCGTGATCGTCGGCGTCGAAAAGGTCGAAGGCCTCTTCCCAGGCGGCCAGGCGGCTCTCGCGCAGGGCCGCGTCGTCGATCACCCGCACCAACTGGTCTTCCCGGTCGTTCCAGACCAGGCCGACATCGGTCGCCCGCTCGGCGTCGCCGCCCAGCAGAAGGATCACGTCGGCCTGGGCCGCGCGTTCGGGGCTGAGGCGCATCAGGGTGCGCCCGCCGCCCAGGTCGCGGTGGATGTMGGCGAAGCCGAGCACGGCGGAGATCATCGCGGCGCTGACCGGGCGGACGTGCCAGGGCTGGCAGGCGAGGCGGCTCATGTCGGTTTCTCCGAACGATCTTGATGATCTCTTTTCCACGTGCGTTGCGTCAAAAACGGTCGTAATGATCCGGAATGAGACATGAGAAGGCGACGAAGCTCCTCGACCTGGCTCGCCGGTTGGCCAGTTCCGCCGAGGGGCTGACCCTGGACGAGATGGCCCAGGTGATGGAGGTGGGGCGGCGCACCGCCGAGCGCATGCGCGATGCGGTCTGGACGGCCTTTCCGCAGATGGAGGCGATCGAGGATCCGCCGACTCGCCGGTTTCGCATCCCGTCGGGCCTGGACAGCCTGTTCCAGACCCCGACCGCCGAGGAGCTGGCGGCGCTGCGCACGGCGGCCGACTCCAACGCCGCGGCCGGGGCCGAGGCGCGGGCCGCGGCGCTCTACGCCCTGGAAGGCAAGCTGCTGTCGGCCCTGAAAGGGTCGGCGCGCCGGCGCGTGGCCCCCGACGTCGAGGCGCTGGTTCAGGCCGAGACCATCGCCGTCCACGCCGGCCCGCGCCCGTTCGAGGATCAGGGCGTGCTGGCGCAGATCCGTTCGGCGGTGAAGGGGCTGACGGCCCTGTCGTTCCGCTACGACGGCGGCAGCCAGCCGGGGCGGACGCGCACGGTGACGCCGCTGGGCATCCTGTTCGGCCGCAGCAACTATCTGGTCTCGCTCGAAGGGCAGAGCCCGCGGCCGCGCACCTTCCGCCTGGACCGCATGAGCGACGTCGAGGCGCTGGACGCGCCGGCTTCGCCGCCGGCCGATTTCTCGCTGCAGGCCTTCGCCGACGAAAGCTTCGGCATCTATCACGGTGACATCGAGGACGTGGTCCTGCGGATCAAGGCCGAGCGGGCCGAGGACGCCTTGCGCTGGCGTTTCCATTCCAACCAGATCGTGACGCAGGGGCCGGGCGGCGTCGTGACCGTGGCTTTCCGGGCCAGCGGCATGCTGGAGCTGGCCTGGCACCTGTTCACCTGGGGCGACGCGATCGAGATCGTCTCACCGCAAAGCCTGAAGACGATCATGGTGCAGGAACTGGAGAAGGCGCTGGCGGCRCATCGTCGCTAGCGATCAGTTCGCCACGAGCCTCAGTAGAGCCAGTTCGCGCGCCCGCGCCGAAGGCGGCCGGCGCCGGGGCAGGGCGCTGGCCTCGAAGGCCTCGAGCACGCGGGGGTGGATGTAGGCGGCGCGGCAGACGGCGGGGGTGTTGCCCAGCAGACCGGCCACCGCCTTGATGCAGAGGTTCAGCGCCTTCTTCGCCTCGGTCTTCGTGGCTGGGGCGGGCTGCATGCTCAGCGCCTCCAGCGCCGCCAGCGAGCCGTACCAGGTGCGGAAGTCCTTGGCCGAGAAGTCGTCGCCGGCGACGGCGCGGATGTAGTCGTTGACGTCGTGGCTCTCGATCGAACGGCGCTGGCCGTCCTCGTCGAGATACTGGAACAGCCGCTGGCCGCGCAGGTCCTGGCAGGCGCGAATGATGCGGGCCAGGCGCCGGTCGCGAAAGCCCGTGCGGTGGGTCTTGCCGCTCTTGCCCCTGAACTCGAACACCGCCCCGCCGCCGGCCAGCTTCAGGTGGCGCTTCTGCAGGGTGGTGAGGCCAAAGCTCTTGTTGGTCTTGGCGTACTCTTCGTTGCCGACCCGGATCAGGGTCAGTTCCAGCAGGCGCACCACGGCGGCCAGCACCTTCTCGCGCGGCAGGCCGCGGCGGCAGAGGTCGGCCTCGACCCGCTTGCGCAGGCGGGGCAGGGCGCGCCCGAAGGCGGCCATGCGCTCGTACTTGCGCGCGTCGCGATCGGCCCGCCAGTCGGGGTGATAGCGATACTGCTTGCGGCCCTTCTGGTCGCGGCCGACGGCCTGGATGTGGCCGTTGGGGTCGGGGCAGATCCAGACGCTGGTCCAGGCCGGCGGGATGACGAGGGCGTGGATGCGCGCAAGGGTCGCCTCGTCCTTCACCGCCCGGCCGTCGGCGTCGGCATAGGAAAAGGCGCCGGGTTTGCCGATCCGGGCCAGGCCCTGCTCCTGGTCGTTGACATAGGCCAGCAGGGTCTTTTCGGCGGCCGGGGTCTCGCTGGTGTCGCGGGCCAAGGCGCTCACCGTGCGCCGAAGACGGAAAAATGCCGGGCCATGCGTTCGCTCCCAACCTAATTCCGGCCAACGTGGTAGAGGGTTCGTCCGTTCCGGGGAGCTTCGATGAACTACCGCCACGCCTTCCACGCCGGCAACTTCGCCGACCTGCAGAAGCACGCGATCCTGCTGGCCCTGCTGGGCGCCCTGACCGCCGACGAGTCGCCGCTGGCGGTGATCGACACCCATGCCGGCGCCGGCGCCTACGACCTGCGCGGCGACATGGCCCAGAAGTCGAAGGAAGGCGCCGCCGGCATCGGCCGCCTGCTGGCCGAAGGCGATGCGCCCGAACCGTTCGCGCCGCTGCTGAAGGCGGTGCAGGAGCTGAACGTCGGCGCGGCCGACGCGCCGCTCTATCCCGGCTCGCCGCTGCTGATCGCCCGCGGCCTGCGGCGCAGCGATCGCTACACCGCCTGCGAACTGCGCGACGACGACTTCGACCAGCTTCGCAAGGTGCTGGGGCCCTACGCCTTCGCCCAGCCCCTGAAGGCCGACGGCTACGCCACGGCCGAGGCCCGCGCCGGACGCGGCGGGCGCACCTTCGTGCTGATCGACCCGCCGTTCGAGCGTCCCGACGACTACGCCCAGTGCGTGGCCACGGTGCGGGCCGTGCGCAAGGTCGATCCCGCCGCGGTGCTGGCCATCTGGACGCCGCTGAAGGACCTGGAGACCTTCGACGCCTTCGTGCGCGCGCTAGAAAACGTCACCGACGACGCGCTAATCGCCGAGCTCCGCCTGCGGCCCCTGCGAGACCCGATGAAGATGAACGGCAGCGCCATGGTGCTGGTCGGCGCGCCGGCGGCGATCGAGCCGCAGGTCTCGCAGATCACCACCTTCCTGGCTGAGCGGCTGGGCGAGCCCGGCGCGGCCGCCCGCGTCTGGCGCGCCTGACCGCGTGGACGGCGCGCCCAGCCTCAGGCAGGCCTGCGCCGTCTGGCTGAAGGTCGGCTGCCTGGGCTTCGGCGGACCGGCGGGACAGATCGCCCTGCTGCATCGCGAGGTGGTCGAGCGGCGCGGCTGGGTCGACGAGGACCGCTTCGCCCACGCCTTGAGCTTCTGCATGCTGCTGCCGGGACCCGAGGCGCAGCAACTGGCCACATGGCTGGGCTGGCGGCTGCACGGCGTGCGCGGGGGGCTGGCGGCGGGCCTGCTGTTCGTGCTGCCGGGCCTTGCGGCCATGCTGGGCCTGTCGGCGCTGTATGTCGTGCACGGGCAGGCGCGCTGGGCCGCGCCGGTGCTGCTGGGGCTGAAGGCCGCCGTCGTGGCGCTGGTGCTGCAGGCCTTGCTGCGGATGGCGGGAAGGGCGGCCCGAGGACGGACCGGCGCCGTCGCGGCGATCCTCGCCTTCCTGGCCCTGACCTTCACGATCGCGCCGTTCCCGCTGGTCATCGTCGCGGCGGGGCTGGCGGGCTGGCTCTGGGGCGCGCGCGACGGGCAGGTCGCGTCGGGCGCCGATGCGCCGTCGTTCAAGGGGGCGGGGAGGGCGGCGCTGGTCTGCCTGGCCGCATGGCTTGCGCCGGTCGCGCTGGCCTTCATGGTCGCGCCGCGCTCGGCCCTGGCCCAGATCGGCGGGGTGTTCAGCGGACTGGCTGTGGTCAGTTTTGGCGGCGCCTACGCGGCCCTGGCCTATGTGGGACAGGTCGCCGGCGACCTTGGCTGGCTGACGCCGAACCAGATGCTGGACGGCCTGGGCCTGGCCGAGACCACGCCGGGGCCGCTGGTGCTGGTGTTCGTGTTCGTGGGCTTCCTGGCCGCCTGGCGCGACGCCGATCCGGCGTTCGCCTGGCCGGCCGCCGTACTGGGCGGGCTGATGGCGGCCTGGGCGACCTTCGCGCCGTCGTTCCTGTGGATCTTCGCCGGCGGGCCTTTCATCGAGCGGCTGCGCGGTCACGCCCGGGCGGCGGCGGCGCTTTCCTGGGTGGGCGCGGCGGTGGTCGGGGTGATCGCCAGCCTGGCCTTGTGGTTCGCCGTTCACTTGCTGTTTCGGAGCGGGAACGAGGCGGCCTGGGGGCCGTTTCGGGCCATGCTGCCCGACCTCGCGAGCCTCGACCTCGCCGCTCTGGGCCTGGTGGCGCTCGCCTGCGGCCTGACCTTMGCCCTGCGGCTGCCGATCCTGGCGCTGGTGGGCGTGATGTCGCTGGCGGGCGTGGCCTGCTCGGTGCTTCTCGGGGGCTGACGTAAGGGTAGCATTTTTGCGCTTGCGAAACGGCGTTCCATGCTATGCTGCGCCGCACAATCTCGATCGACGGAGTGAACGGCCATGGTTTCCTCGTCCTTCCCGCCCTCGTCTTCCGAAAGTTCCCAAACGCCTTCCACCAACGTGCTCCTGGGCGCGGCCTCGCCCCTGTGGGCGGTGTTCGGCGGCGCCGCTGCCGCCGGGGCGGCCTGGTGGTGGTGGTCCAACCGCTGGCGCGAGGCGGTCAATCTGGAAGCCCTGATCGCCATCGCGCCCGAACCGGTGTCGCGCGGGGTGATCGACGAGCCCGCGCCGGCTCTGGCCGAGGCGCCGGTCAAGGTGGTCGAGGCCGTGGTGGCCGAGGTCGAGCCGGTCGTCGAGACCGCGACCACGGCCACCGCCGAGGTCGTCGAAGCCGCCGCCGAGGTTCCGCTGGCGCTCGCCGAAGCCTCGGCCGAGGTGGTCGAAGCCGTGATCGAGACCGCTCCCGAACCCATCGCTGAAGTGGTCGCGAAACCCGTCGAGGTCGTCGAGAAGGCCGCCGAGCCGGTGGTCGAGACCGCCAAGGCCGTGGCCGACGACCTGACCCTGCTGGTCGGCATCGGGCCCAAGCTGGCCGCCTCGCTGGCCGACCTGGGCGTCACCCGCTTCAGCCAGATCGCCGCCTGGAGCGCCGACGAGCTCGACAGCTTCGACAAGCTGCTGAGCCTCAAGGGCCGCGCCGAGCGCGACGCATGGGTGGCCCAGGCCAAGCGGCTGGCGGAAGGGGCCTGAGGCCCCGCCGCCTTACGCGGGCCCGCCCATCGTCCAGATCTTCTTGATCACGCCCGAGAAGGTCAGCATCGGCTGGCCGCCGGTCGAGAGCAGGCCGCGCACGAAGATCATCGAGCCGCCGGCGCGGACCACCTCGCCGGTCGCCTCCACCAGGTCGCCGGCCTTGGCCGGGCCGACGAAATCGCCGTTCAGCGAGACGGTGACGGCCTTGGCGTTGTCGAGCTCGCGCCAGGCGATGGCGAACAGGGAAAAGTCGGCGAAGGTCAGCATGCAGCCGCCGTGCATGAAGCCGCCGCCGTTCATGTGGCGGGGCTCGGCCCGGAATGCGCAGCGCACCTTGCCGTCGTCCTCTCTGAAATAGAACGGCCCGGTCTGGTCCTCGAACGGATCCAGCCCCGCCCAGGTGCGCCAGCCGGCCCACTCGCCGTCCTCGATCAGCCTGGGGCCGCTGATGATCTCGTTGCCGCCGTCCATGCCCTGCGCTCCCGTACTTTCTCGTTGTTATTGCGGCTCAGCTAAGCCCCCGTGGCGCGTCGAGGCAAGCCGCCCGCTTACGTCGAGGCCCGAACCGTGGCATGGCTTTCCCATGACCACCCCGATCCAAGACACCATCCTTTCGCAGCTGGCCGGGCTGCCCGCCGGCAAGTCCATCGACCCGATGTCGGTGGCCAAGGCCATCCAGCCCGAGCGCTGGCAGCGCCTGCTGGGCCATATCCGCACCGACGCCGTCGAACTGGCCAAGGAAGGCAAGATCGTCATCCTGCGCCACAACAAGCCGGCCAACCCCGAGAAATTCCGGGGCGTCTATCGCCTGCGCCTGCCGATGGAAGGCGATCCGACCAGCTTCCCGGACGTGGTCGAAGACGGCGCGGACGACGCCGAGGATTGATCGCGGCGAGACCCGCCGAAAGGTGGGTCTTGAAAAGAAACCCGTTCGATGAACTATGAGTCTCCCAAATGCATCAGGGGAGGTTCGCTCATGATCGTCTTCGGTTCGTCGCTGTCGCCCTATGTGCGCAAGACGCTGGCCTTCGGAGCCGAGAAGGGCCTGAAGCTGGAGAACCGGGTCTCGCCGCCCGGAACCCTCGATCCCGAGTTCGCCGAGTGCAGCCCGTTCCGCAAGATCCCGGGCTTTCAGGACGGTGATTTCCGCATCTCGGACTCCACGGCGATCATCACCTATCTGGAAGCCCTGCATCCAGAGCCGAACCTGATCCCGGCCGAGCCGCGCGCCCGCGCCCGGGCCGTCTGGTTCGAGGAATACGCCGACACCATCCTGGTGGCGGCCGCCGGCAAGATCTTCTTCAACCGCATCGTCGCGCCGCGCTTCATGCGCCGGCCGGGCGACGAGGCCGTGGCCGCCAGGGCCGAGGCCGAGGAGCTGCCGCCGGTGCTCGACTACCTGGAGAGCATCGTGCCTGACGCGGGCGCTTTCCTGCTGGAGGGCCGCCTGACCCTGGCCGACCTCGCCGTGGCCAGCCCGTTCGCCAACCTGCGTCACCTGAAGCTGGACCTGTCGCGCTGGCCGCGCACCAAGGCCTATACCGACGCCATCCTGGCCAGGCCGGCCTATGCGGCTCTGATCACCGGCGAGGAGGCCCTGCTGGCGGCCTTCGCTCCGCCCGAAGCCGCCTGACGTCTTGCCAAGCCGGGGGCGGCTATCGGAGGTTGCGGCGTCGAGTATGGAGTAGCCTTGATGTCGCAACTGAAGACCCCGGGCGTGTTCGTCCAGGAGATCGCCCCGGTTCAGCCGATCGTGGGCCTGCCCACGGCGGTGACGGCTTTCGTCGGCCGGGCGGGCCGCGGCCCGGCGGGTGTCGCCGTCCCTGTCGCCGACCAGGCGGCCTTCGAGGCCGCTTACGGGCCGACGGATCGGGCCTATCCCCTGACGCTGGCCGTGGCCGACTTCTTCGCGAATGGCGGCGAGGCGGCGGTGGTCGTCCGCCTGCCCGGAGACGCGACCACAGAGGCCGGCCTGGACAGCGCCCTGGCTGCGCTGAACAAGACGCCCTTCAACATCCTCTACCTGTCGCCCGACCAGATCGAGGGCGACGTCCCGGTCTTCACCCGCCAGACGGCCGGGGCCTTCGTGGTCGAGCGCGAGGCGATGATGATCCTCGAAGCGCCGGCCGCCTGGGCGACCGCCAGGATCGACGAGATGACCGTCGACGCGCTCGGCGACTTTGCCGAACCGCAGCGCTCGCGCATGGCCTGCTACGCCTCGCGCCTGCAGGACGAGAGCGGGCCGCGCCCGTCGGGGGCCGCCGTCGCCGGCATCTGGGCCCGGACCGACCGCAAGGACGGCGTCTGGACCGCGCCCGCCGGCATCCGCGCCGATTTCGCCAGCGGCATTCCCCAGCGCTTCCTGACCGACGGCGACAATGCGGCGCTGTCGGCGCGAGGGCTCAATGCGCTGCGGAGCTTCCCGGGGCACGAGGCCGTCATCTGGGGCGTGCGGACCCTCTCGTCCGTCAGCGACACCTTCCGCTACGTGCCGGCCCGCCGGCTGGTCGACCATATCGAGGACAGCGTCGAGGCCGGCCTGGCCTGGGCGGCGACCGAGCCGCCGTCGCCGGCGCTGTTCGCTACGGCGCACGCGCAGGTGTCAGCTTTCCTGACCGAAATCTGGAAGGCGGGCGGCCTGATCGGCGCGAAGGCCGCAGAGTCGTTCTACGTCGTCTGCGACATGAGCAACAACGCCCAGTACCTGGGCCAGGGCGTGCTGCGCGTCGACATGGGGCTGGCCGTGCAGCACACGGCCGAGTTCGTTCCAGTGTCGGTCCAGGTCGAGGTCGCCGCGTCCTGACGACGGCGCCTCTTGGCGCGTGGCCGGCGGCGTCCTAACTGCCGGCCATGTCGCTCGACGCCCTGCTTTCCGAGATCCGCGCCTGCCGGGCCTGCGTCGGCGAGATTCCCGAGCCGCGCCCGGTGGTGCGGGTGGGCGAGGAGACGCGCCTCTTGATCTGCGGCCAGGCGCCGGGACGGCTGGTGCACGAGACCGGCCTGCCGTTCAACGACCCCTCGGGCAACCGCCTGCGCCAGTGGATAGGCGTCGACCGCGACACCTTCTACGACCGGCCGGAAATCGGCGTGGCGGCCATGGCCTTCTGCTTTCCGGGGACCAATCCCAAGGGCGGCGACTATCCGCCGCCGCCGCGTTGCGCCGCCCTGTGGCGCAGGGACCTGCTGGACCGCTTGCCCAAGGTGGAGCTGACCCTGCTGGTCGGCGGCTACGCCCAGGCCTGGGCGCTGGGCGACGCCATGAAGCCGTCGATGACCGAGACCGTGGCCGCCTGGAGCGAATACGTCGCCCATGGCGTTCTGCCTCTGCCGCACCCTTCGTGGCGCAACACCGCCTGGCTCAAGCGCAACCCATGGTTCGAGGACGAGGTCACGCCCTATCTTCGCCGCCGTGTCGCGGGCATTCTGGCGCGATGAACCGCCGGAGCCTTCTCTTCACCGTCGGGGCCGCTGGCCTCGCCGCCGCCTGCGTCCCCATCACCCAGCGTCCCGCCCTCGCGCCGCTCGGCCTGCGCGGCGCGCGGCTGCAGGACGACTGGATGATCGCCTTCGACGGCGCGAAGCTGGGCCTCAAGCGCTGGCTGCCGCAGGACGGAACCGTCACCCACGTGGTCGTCGGCCTGCACGGCATGAACGACTATTCCAACGCCTACCACCTGGCCGCCGCCTGGTGGGCGGGGCAGGGGATCGCCACCTACGCGCTGGACCTGCGAGGCTTTGGCCGTTCGCCCCGCCGGGGCGTCTGGGCCTCGACCGACCTGATGATCGAGGACGTCCGCACCCTGGTGTCGCTGGTCCGCGAGGCCCATCCCGAGGCCAAGGTCTCGCTGGCCGGGGTCAGCATGGGCGGGGGGCTCGCGATCGCCGCCATGGCGACCGACAATCCGCCGGCCGCCGACTCTCTGCTGCTGTTCGCACCGGCCGTCTGGGGCTGGTCGGCCCAGCCTCTGCCCTACAAGACCAGCCTGTGGATCAGCGCCCACACCGCCCGCAGCTGGGTGGTCAAGCCGCCGGAATGGCTGGTGCAGAAGGTGCTGCCGACCGACAACATGGAAGAGCTGCGGCGCATGGGCCGTGACCCGCTGATGATCTGGGGCGCGCGGTCCGACACCCTCTATGGCCTGGTCGGGCTGATGGAGCGGGCCTGGGCGTCGCTGGGCAAGGTGCGGGTTCCGGTCGCCTACTTCTACGGCGAGCGCGACGAGATCATCCCCGAGGAGCCGACCAAGCAGGCCGCCCGCCGCCTGAAGCCCGACGATCGTTCGGCCTTCTACGCCAACGGTTACCATCTGCTGCTGGTCGACAAGCAGGCGGAGGTGGTGTGGCGCGACGCGGCCGCGTTCCTGAAGGATCCGCAGGCCGACCTGCCGTCTGGCGCGCCGCCGATCCCGGGCGCGCCGACCGCGCCGAATGTGGTCAAAGTTCAGGGTGTTCCGGCCGGACGCTAGTCGAACGTCCGGCATATTGCAGTGCGGTATGAACGATCGTCGGCCTATGTGACAAAAAGCCGATGAAGTGATCCTTGCGGCGGCGCTCGGGGCGGCGTACACCCCGGCGCACTGTTTTCCAGGCTGAGGCGAGGCCCACGGCAATGACCTTGTTCGATCTGCCCGATTTCGAAGGGCATGAAGGCGTCCACTCGTTCTACGACGAAAAGACCGGCCTCAAGTCGATCATCGCCATCCACTCCACCGCGCGCGGCCCGGCCGCCGGCGGCTGCCGGATGTGGGACTACGCCAGCAGCGAGGCGGCCCTGACCGACGCCCTGCGCCTGTCGCGCGGCATGTCGTACAAGAACGCCATGGCCGATCTCGACTTCGGCGGCGGCAAGGCCGTGATCATCGGCGATAGCCGCAGCCAGAAGACGCCGGAACTGTTCGAGGCCTTCGGCCGCGCGGTCGACAGCCTGGGCGGCCGCTACTGGACGGCCGAGGACGTCGGCGTTTCGCCGACCGACCTTGAGAGCACCCGCAAGACCACCCGCTACGTCGCCGGCCTGGAAGGCCATGCGGCCGCCTCGGGCGATCCTTCGCCGGTCACCGCCGAGGGCGTGTTCCGCGGCGTGCGCCTGTGCGTCGAGCGCGCGCTGGGCCGTGACCTGACGGGCGTGAAGGTGGCCATCCAGGGCGTCGGCCATGTCGGCGCCTACCTGGCCGAAAAGCTGCACGCGGCCGGCGCCGAGCTGATCATCGCCGACGTCAACCAGGTGGCCCTGAACGAAGTGGCGGCCAAGACGGGCGCGCAGATCGTGCCGACCGACGCCATCTTCGACGTCGAAGCCGACGTCTTCGCTCCCTGCGCCCTGGGCGGGGCGATCTCGGCCGCGACCCTGCCGCGCCTGAAGGTCAAGGTCATCGCCGGCGGCGCCAACAACCAGCTGGCCGACGCCATGATCGGCCAGACGGTGTTCGACCGCGGCATCCTCTACGCCCCCGACTACGTCATCAACGGCGGCGGCATCATCAACGTGGCCGCCGAGATCCGCGCCCTGGAAGCCGGCGTCGCCTTCGATCCGCAATGGGTGGCCACCAAGCTCGACCGCCTGGCCCTGACCCTGGGCGAGGTGCTCGACCAGTCGCTGGCCGAAAAGCGCCCGGCCAACCTGGTCGCCGACGAGATCGCCCGCGCCCGCATCGCCGCGGCGCGTCCCTGATCCTTCTCCCCTTGTGGGAGAAGGTGTCGCCATAGGCGACGGATGAGGGGTCTCTCAGAAATAGAACGCCGCGACAGCCTCACCGCCGTCGCGGCGTTTTGCGTTTGTGCGACCCCTCACCCGACCTGCTTTGCAGGCCACCCTCTCCCGCAAGGGGAGAGGGATCATCTGCCGCTGATGCTCGCCCCCGCGTCCTTGTCCAGCCGCAGATAGACCGGCAGGGCCAGCAGCGTCACCACCCCGATCGCCACGAACGGCCAGACGAAGCTTTGCGGCGTCAGGGCCTGACCGTCCGCGCCGCGGGTCAGGTGCAGCATCAGGCCGCCGAAGCTGACGCCCAGGGCCAGGCCCACCTGCTGGCTGACCGCCGCCAGGGTCGAGGCCGCGGCCACGCGCGGCTGGGGCACGTCGGCATAGGCGATGGTGTTGGTGGCGATGAACTGGCTCGACCGGGCGAAGCCGCCGACCAGCAGCAGGGCGATCATCAGCCACATCGGGGTCGAGGCCGTGAAGAAGCCCGGCACGGCGGTCATCAGCGCCGTCGCGGCCACGAACACCGCCAGCGCCGTGCGGAAGCCGTAGCGCTTGAGCAGGGCGCCGGCGAAGGGGCGGGCGACCAGCACGCCCAGGCCCGTGGCGATGGTCACGCCGCTGGCCTTCAGAGGGCTCCAGCCCAGCGCCACCTGCAGCAGGAGCGGCATCAGGAACGGGCTGGCGCCGATGCCTAAGCGAACGAAGGTTCCGCCGACCAGGCTGGCGCGGAAGGTCGGATAGCGCAGCAGGGTGAGATCCAGGATCGGCTTGGCCTGGGCCCGGCAGTGCTTGAGGTAGAGCCAGCCCGCGCCCAGCGACACCGCCAGCAGCAGCGCCTGCACCAGCGGCGGCAGCAGCGAAAGGCCCGCCGTCTCGGCCAGGCCGATCAGGCCCGACAGGGCGATGGCGCTCATGACGAAGCCCTGGGTGTCGAAGCGGCCGGCCTCGGGATCGGGCGCGCCCTTGGGCACGAAGCGCCGCACGGCGATCGCCCCGACCACGCCGATCGGCAGGTTCAGGTAGAAGATCCACGGCCAGTCGGCCACCGACAGCACGAAGCCGGCGATCGGCGGGCCGATCAGCGGTCCGACCATGGCCGGCATGGTGAACCAGCCCATGGCGCTGATCAGCTTGTCCTTGGGCGTCGAGCCCACGACGATCAGCCGAGCCACCGGCGTCATCATCGCTCCACCGATCCCCTGGACGATGCGGGCCGCGRCCAGTTGGCCAAGGCTCTGCGACAGGCCGCACAGCGCCGAGCCGGCCAGGAACACCAGCATGGCGATCAGGAACACCCGTCGCGCGCCAAAGCGCTGGGCCGCCCAGCCGCTGGCCGGGGTGAAGACCGCCAGGGCCAGGATGTAGGAAGTCAGGGCCAGCTTCAGGTGGATCGGGTCGGCCGAGAAGGCCTGGGCCAGGCGCGGCAGGGCGGTCGACAGGGCCGTGGAGTCGATGAACTCCATCAGGAGCGCGCTGGCCACGGCGAGCGAGACAAGGCGGGTGGTCCAGGGGGATGGGTCGGGCGCTTCGGTTTCAAGGGAGGGCGCCGGGCGCAGATCTGAGGCGAGATCGGACACGGCGCACGGGTTACGCCTGGCGGGCTGCCGGCTCAAGGAAAGAGTGGATAACTTGGGTCTTCACCTAAACCGATCTTCCCCGCGAAGGCGGGGATCCAAGCCGAGTCCAGGTTCTGCAAGGCATGCGAGGTTTCGAGCGCCGCTTGGATCCCCGCCTTCGCGGGGATGCTCGGAGGAGGAGGGCGTTGCGCCGAACGGCCTGAAGCCTCATCCTGCCAAACAGACGTTCGAGACCCCAGCAGATGTTCCTTCGCTTCTTCTCCGAGCTGCGCCAGGCCAAGGTGCCGGTGTCCCTGCGCGAATACCTCCTGCTCATGGAGGCGCTGGACAAGGGCGTCATCGACCGCTCGATCGACGACTTCTACTTCCTGTCGCGCGCCAGCCTGGTGAAGGACGAGAAGAACCTCGACAAGTTCGACCGCGTGTTCGGCCACGTCTTCAAGGGTCTGGAGACGGTGGGCGAGGGGATCACGGCCGATATTCCGGAAGAGTGGCTGAAGGCCCTGACCGAGAAGTTCCTCACCGACGAGGAAAAGGCCCAGATCGAAGCCCTGGGCGGCTTCGAGAAGCTGATGGAGACCCTGCGCGAACGCCTGGCCGAGCAGAAGGAGCGCCACCAGGGGGGCAACAAGTGGATCGGCTCGGGCGGAACCTCGCCGTTCGGCAACAACGGCTACAATCCCGAAGGCGTGCGCATCGGCCAGGACAAGGGTCGCCACGGCCGGGCCGTGAAGGTCTGGGACAAGCGCGAGTACAAGAACCTCGACGACAGCGTCGAGTTGGGCACCCGCAATATCAAGGTGGCGTTGCGGCGCCTGCGCAAGTTCGCCCGCACGGGCGTGGCCGAGGAACTGGACCTGCCCGGCACGATCCGCGGCACGGCCGAGAAGGGCTATCTCGACATCCAGCTGCGCCCAGAGCGCCGCAACGCCATCAAGGTGCTGATCTTCTTCGACATCGGCGGCTCGATGGACGGCCACATCAAGCTCTGCGAGGAGCTGTTTTCCGCCGCCAAGACCGAGTTCAAGAACCTGGAATTCTACTACTTCCACAACTGCCTCTACGAAGGCGTGTGGAAGGACAACAAGCGCCGGCACACCGAGAAGGTCGCCACCTGGGAGGTGCTCCACAAGTTCCCGGCCGACTACAAGGTGATCTTCGTCGGCGACGCGACCATGAGCCCCTACGAGATCACCTATCCGGGCGGCAGCGTCGAGCACTGGAACGAGGAGCCCGGCGCGATCTGGATGAGCCGGGTCACCGACATCTACCAGAGCTGCGTCTGGCTCAATCCCACGCCCGAGCGCCACTGGGACTACACCCAGTCGATCGGCGTCATGAAGCAGCTGATGAACGACCGCATGTTCCCGCTGACCATCGACGGGCTGGACAAGGCGATGCGAGAGCTGGTGCGGGGGTAGAAGGCCCCCTCAGTCGGCTTTGCCGACAGCTCCCCCAGAGGGGGAGCATCTGCGGCTTCGATCCTCCCCCCCCTCTGGGGGAGGTGGCCCGAAGGGCCGGAGGGGGCTTTACAACCCCGACAGATACCCCGCGATCGCCGTCCGCCGCGCGTCCAGCGCCTCCAACTGCGCCCGCAGCCGCGCCTTCAGGCGGTCGGGGCACGCGCCGTCCGGTCCCAGCAGGTCGACGATCTCGGAGATCGGCAGGCCCAGCGCCTTGAGGTCGGCGATGGCCGCCAGCCGCGCCCGGGCCGAGGTTCCGAGAGTGCGGATGTTCTTGGGGCCGCGCCCGCAGGCGATCAGGCCCATCTCCTCGTAGTGGCGGATGGCCCGCAGGGTCAGGCCCAGCTGTTCGGCGACGTCGCCGATCGGCAGTTCGGACGGGCGCACCGAGAAGCGCGGGGCGTTATGGGCGACGGCGGTCTGGACGGCAGGCATCGTAACTCCCTTGCGGACGGTCGTCTGGGCCCGGCGACGGCGTTCGGCCAGCGCGAGCGCCGCCTTTGTCCGCGGACCGGGGATGGCGAGGTCAGGAACGCTCACTGGAACTCCACGAGGACCTGGTCGGCGGCGACGGGGTCGCCGGGCCTGGCGTTGACGGTCTTGACGACGGCGTCGCGCTCGGCGCGGAGGATGTTCTGCATCTTCATGGCCTCGAGCACGCAGACGACCTCGCCCTCGCGCACCTGCTGGCCGACCGCGACGTCCATGGAGACCACCAGGCCCGGCATCGGCGAGAGGACGAGCTTGGAGGTGTCGGCCGGGGCCTTGGCGGGCAGCTTGTCGTGCAGTTCGGCGCTGCGGGCGGTCAGCACCAGCACCCTAGCCTTGGCGGCGCGGTGGCGGATGGTGAAGCCCTCGGGCGCGGGGGCGACCTCGGCGGTGAAGGCCTGGCCGTCCAGCACGCCGCGGAAGGTGGGCAGGCCAGGCCGCCAGGCGATGTCGGCCAGGTTCAGCGTGCGGCCCTGGTCGAGCAGCTCGACGTTCAGGGACTGGCCCTCGCCCGACAGATGCACCCGCTGCTTGCCGTGGCCGATCACCACCGTCCAGTCGGAGCGGGCGCGGCCCAGGCGCAGGGCCTGGAGGCGCTGCATGGCGCAGCCGACGGCGGTCAGCAGGTCGGCCTGGAAGGCGGTGGGCTCGGTTCCGGCAAAGCCGTCGGGGAACTCGTCCTTGATGTAGCTGGTGGCCAGCTTKCCGGAGACGAAGCGGTCCTGGTCCATCACCGCGGCCAGGAACGGCACGTTGTGGCCCAGGCCCTCGATGTGGAAGTCCTCCAGCGCCCGGGCCATGCCCGCCACCGCCTCGGTGCGKGTCGGGGCCCAGGTGCAGAGCTTGGAGATCATCGGGTCGTAGTACATCGAGATCTCGTCGCCCTCGCGCACCCCGGCGTCGTTGCGSACGGCGTAGCCMKSCYTSTCGCCCTCKKCGGGCGGGGCGTAGCGSACSAGRCGGCCGATGCTGGGCAGGAACTTGCGGTAGGGATCCTCGGCGTAGATCCGGCTCTCGATCGCCCAGCCGTTGATGGCCAGATCGGCCTGACCGAAGGCGAGCTTCTCGCCGTAGGCCGAGCGGATCATCTGCTCGACCAGRTCAAGGCCGGTGATCAGCTCGGTGACCGGGTGCTCGACCTGCAGGCGGGTGTTCATCTCCAGGAAGTAGAAGCTCTTGTCCTGGCCGGCGACGAACTCGACGGTGCCGGCGCTGTCGTAAGCGACCGCCTTGGCSAGRGCGACGGCCTGGGCGCCCATGGCCGCGCGGGTCTCTGGATCCAGCAAGGGGCTGGGCGCCTCCTCGATGACCTTCTGGTTTCGCCGCTGGATCGAGCATTCGCGCTCGAACAGGTGGACGACGTTGCCGTGCTTGTCGCCCAGCACCTGGATTTCGATGTGGCGCGGGCTCTCGATGAACTTCTCGATGAAGATGCGATCGTCGCCGAAGGCGCCGGCGGCCTCGGCCCGCACGGCCGGGAAGCCCTCCTCGACGTCCTTGCGGCTCCAGGCCACGCGGATGCCCTTGCCGCCGCCGCCGGCCGAAGCCTTGATCATCACCGGRTAGCCGATGGTCTCCGACACCTTCAGGGCCTCGGCGACATCGGCGATCTCGCCGATATGGCCGGGCACGCAGGAGACCCCCGCGGCGGCGGCGAACTTCTTGCTCTCGATCTTGTCGCCCATGGCCGAGATCGCGCCGGGGTTGGGACCGATGAAGACGATGCCTTCATCCGCACAGCGTTGCGCGAACTCGGCCTTCTCGGAAAGAAACCCGAAGCCCGGGTGCACGGCCTGGGCGCCGGTCTGCTTGCAGGCGGCGATGATCTTGTCGGCCACCAGATAGCTCTGGGCGGCCGGAGACGCCCCGATGTGCACGGCCTCGTCGGCCATCTCCACCGCCAGGCTGTCGGCGTCGGCGTCCGAATAGACCACCACCGTGGCGATCCCGAGCCGCCGGCACGTCTTGATCACCCGCACCGCGATCTCGCCCCGGTTGGCGATCAGGATCTTGTT
>NZ_JBFTJR010000009.1:0-103799 GCF_056395525.1 Caulobacter sp. 10L414 | reverse complement strand
GCGGCGGGCGTGGCGGCGGGCGCGGCCGCCGGAGCGGCTTCGGCGGCGGCCGGGGCGGCGGGCGCCTCGGCGGGAGCCTTGGCCTTCACCCACGCGTCGAACTCGGCCTGCGTGACGACCTTGATCTCGATCGGCATGAAGGCGTGGTCGATGCCGCAGAGCTCCGAGCACTGGCCGTAGTAGGTGCCCACCTTCTCGGCCTTGAACCAGGTTTCGTTCAGGCGGCCGGGGATGGCGTCGGTCTTCAGACCGAAGGCCGGCAGGGCGAAGGCGTGGATCACGTCGGCGGCGGTGACCTGCACGCGCACCACCTGGTTGACCGGCACGACCATCGCGTTGTCGGCGGCCAGGCGATAGAGGCCGTGCGGCAGGCCCTTGGCCGCCACTTCTTCCTCGCTCAGCACCTTGGAGATGATCTCCGGCACCTTCTGGTCCGGATACTCGTAGCCCCAGTACCACTGATAGCCCGTGGCCTTCACGGTCATGTAGGGCTTGGGCATGTCGTTGTACTTGAACAACAGCCGGAACGAGAAGATGGCGATGATCATCAGGATCAGCACCGGCACGATCGTCCAGATGATCTCGATCGTGGTGTTGTGGCTGAACTTGGCCGGAACCGGGTTCGCCTTCCTGTTGTAGCGGATCATGATCCAGACCAGCAGGCCCAGGACCAGCAGGGTGATCGCCGTGATGATCGGCAGCAGAACCCAGTCGTGGAACCAGATGGCATCGTGCTTGAGCACGGATGCCGCGGGCTGGAGGGCGATGCCCCCCGGCGTCGGCTGACCCAATAGGTCTTCGGCGAAAGCCTGGCCCGCAAACGTCGTCATGACGGCGGCGGCTGCGAAGCCCAACCCTTTCCGTCCCATCCCCTGAACTTGTGCCTTCATTTCCCTCTCGGCCCGTTACGGCGGCGACCGGCTGTTACTCAGCCGTATCCCCGCGCCGACATGCACAATACGACCGGTTACGCGGACTTATGCAATCGACTTGAAACGGTCGAAAGCACTCCCCCCACGGCGCCGGCCGGTCGCAGGCGTGCTTACGCGCTTCAATCCCTGTTGCCAAGCACCCGAAACCACACGCAGCACAGGGGAATCGCGCCAGTTGCGAAGCATTCTCAATAACTTCGCCGATTTCATCCACACGACCACGAGGCGAATCACGTCGATCCTCGAACATTGATAACTTGTAATAACAGCTACCTTGCATCACACACTACCTGGCCGTACAAGGTTCTCACGAACAGGAAACGAGAGCCGTGCCTGAAGCCATCGAAACCCAACTGAAGAAAGGCGTGCTGGCGCTGTGCGTGCTGGCCCTGCTGTCGAAGGCCGACAGCTACGCCTACGAGATCGCCAGCCAGCTGGCCAAGGACATCGACATGGGAGAGGGGACCATCTACCCGCTGATGCGGCGTCTGCAGTCCGACGGCCTGGTCGAGACCTATCTGGTCGAGTCGACCAGCGGCCCGCCCCGCAAATACTACCGCCTCACCGCCGCCGGCCGCGACAGCTTCGCCGCCCAGAAGAGCGAATGGGAAGCCTTCGCCAAGGCCGTGAACGACATCCTGGGAGCCGCCGCATGACCCGCGCCGAATTCGTCACCCGCCTCAAGCGCGGCCTGGCCGGACTGCCGGTCACCACCATCGCCGACGCCGTGGCCGACTACGAGGCCCACTTCGACGACGCCGCCGCGGCGGGCCGCACCGAGGCCGAGACCGCCGCGGCCCTGGGCGATCCCGACCGTCTGGCCCGCGAGCTGCGCGCCGAGGCGGGGTTGAAGCGCTGGGAAGAGACCAAGAACCCGTCGGCCGCGGCCGGCGCCGTGTTCGCGGTGCTGGGCCTGGGCGCCATCGACATTCTTATCCTGCTGCCCATCCTGATGGGCGTGATCGGGGCGCTGTTCGGCTTCTTCATGGCCGGGATCGGCATCTTCATCGCCGGCGGCTTCGTGTTCTCGGCCGGACCGTTCATGGACCCGCCGGGCGGCGCGGCCGTCGCCCTGCTGGGCGGCATCGGCCTGATGGCCGCGGCCACCGCCCTGACCGCCGTCACGGGCCTGGTCACCGTGGGCCTGGTCAATCTGCTGGTCTGGTACGGCCGCCTCCACTACCGGCTGCTGAAGCCGGCCATCGAACCGCAAGCCTGAGGTCGCGCCATGATCCGCAACCTGACCATCATCGCCGTCGCCAGCTTCGTCCTGGCCGTGGCCTGCCTCGGAACGGCCTTCGCCATCGGCGGCCGCGACATCGCCAAGCACGGCTGGACCTTCCCGGCCAACATCCACATCGAGGACGACGACGGCCGCGTCACCATCCGCCGCAACGGCGACCTGACGATCGAGGACCACGGCCCCAACACCAGCCGCCAGATCGCCTGGACCGGCGGCGAGGCCCTGCGCGTCGACCTGCCGGCCCGGGTGATCTTCACCCAGGGCGAGGCGGCGGGGATCACCGTCGAGGGCCCCGAAGGCCTGGCCCGCCGCGTGGTGCTGACCGGCGATCGCCTGCACTTCGACGGCGACGGCGAGGGCCGCGGCTTCCGCATCGATCGCCACGGCCTGCAGACCTTCGCCGGCCACGACGACCTCGTCATCCGCGTCACCGCCCCCGGCGTGCGCAAGTTCACCCTCAACGGCTCGGGCGACCTCGACATCCAGTCCTACGACCAGCCGGAGCTGTCGCTGACCCTCAACGGCAGCGGCGAGGCCTACGCCTCGGGCAAGACCGGCAAGGTCGACCTGCGCATCGCCGGCTCGGGCGAGGCCGAACTCAGCGCGCTGACGATCACCGACGCCAAGGTCGCGATCGCCGGCAGCGGCGAGGCCAAGCTGGGCCCGACGGGCGAGGCCGACGTCCATATCGCCGGCAGCGGCGACGTCACCCTGACCGAGCGCCCGGCCAGCCTGTCCAAGTCGGTCGCCGGCTCGGGCGAGGTCAACGAAAGCTGGTGAGCGATCCGGGGGCGGAGGGAGATGACGCGGGGCCTGCAAGCGCCTACCTTACAGGAATGACCGCTCCTCTCTCCGCCCCTTCCCTGCTGGACGCCGCCGGCGTCGATCCGCAACGCGCCCGCGCCATCCTCGGCGAGGCCCTGGCCGGGGCCGACGACGGCGAGCTGTTCCTCGAACGGTCCGAGAGCGAGGCCTTCGTCTTCGACGACGGCCGGCTGAAGACCGCCTCCTACGACAGCGGCGAGGGCTTTGGCCTGCGCGTGGTGGCCGGCGAGACGGCCGGCTACGCCCACGCCTCGGAAATCTCCGAGGCCGCCATCGGCCGGGCCGCCTCTTCCGCCAGCCTGGCCAAGCGCGGCTATGCCGGGATTTCGGCCGAAGGCCCGCGCGCGACCAACGAGAAGCTCTACGGCGAGGACGACCCGGTCTCCTCGCCCGCCTTCTCCGACAAGGTGTCCCTGCTCCAGGAGATCGACGCCTTCGCCCGCCAGCGCGACCCGCGCGTGGTGCAGGTGCTGGCCAGCCTGGCCGGCGAGCGCCGCGTGGTCGAGATCCTGCGCGCCGACGGCAAGCTGATCCGCGACGTGCGCCCGCTGGTGCGCCTGAACGTCCAGGTCACCGTCGAGAAGGACGGCAAGCGCGAGGCCGGCTCGTCCGGCGCCGGCGGCCGCGCCGGCTTCTCGGCCTGGATCAGCCCCGACAAGTGGCAAGGCCAGGTCGACGAGGCCCTGCGCATGGCGCTCGTGAACCTCGACGCCGTCGCCTGCCCGGCCGGCGAGATGGACGTGGTGCTGGGCCCGGGCTGGAACGGCGTGCTGCTGCACGAAGCCGTCGGCCACGGCCTGGAGGGCGACTTCAACCGCAAGGGCATCAGCGCCTTCTCGGGCCGCATCGGCGAGCGCGTGGCCGCCAAGGGCGTCACCGTGTTCGACGACGGCTCGATCCCCGGCCGCCGCGGCTCGCTGACCATCGACGACGAGGGTACGCCCACCGAGCGCACCATCCTGATCGAGGACGGCATTCTCGTCGGCTACATGCACGACCGCATGTCGGCGCGCCTGATGGGCATGGCCGCCACCGGCAACGGCCGCCGCCAGTCCTACGCCCACATGCCCATGCCGCGCATGACCAACACCGGCATGCTGGCGGGCAATGACGACCCGGCCGAGATGATCGCCTCGATGAAGAAGGGCCTCTACTGCGCCAATTTCGGCGGCGGCCAGGTCGACATCACCAACGGCAAGTTCGTCTTCCAGTGCACCGAGGCCTACCTCGTCGAAGACGGCAAGATCACCGCCCCGGTCAAGGGCGCCACCCTGATCGGCGACGGCCCCTCGGCCCTCACCCGCGTGACCATGATCGGCAACGACTTCGACTTCGATCCCGGCATCGGCGTCTGCGGCAAGGCCGGCCAGGGCGTTCCCGTGGGCGTGGGCCAGCCCAGCCTGAAGATCACCGGCCTGACCGTCGGCGGCACGAACATTTAGAAACCTCTCCCGTGGGGAGAGGGAGGGGCCCGCGCCGAAGGCGTGGGAGGGTGAGGGCGTACGCCGTCGGCGCCCCCTCCCCCTAGTTTCCCTATCCAGACAGACTGAGACCCCTCACCCTCCCTCCGTGAGAGATGTATCTCGGACGAAAAATGGACGGATTGGTCCATTCCTGTCCGTTATTTAATCCACATTTCAAGCTTGTAACTTTCCCTCCCGGCGACCAAAGGCCCAGTTTGCCAGCACGTGACTGGCGGGGGCCAGGGGACGGAAAGACATGCAGTTCGGATCGCTTTTCGCGGCCCTCGCGGCCGCCACGCCCGAGGCCGCGGCCGAGACCACCGTTCAGGCCCCGGTGATCGCCGCGGCGACGGAGGGCGTCACCCGCTATCCCGCCGCCTTCTTCGCCGAGCGCCAGCCGCTGTCGGCCTACGACATGGTCGTGCGCGTGCCCGGCTTCACCTTCGACGGCGGCGACAGCGTGCGCGGCTTCGGCGGCGCGGCCGGCAACGTGCTGATCGGCGGCCAGCGCCCGGCCACCAAGAGCGAGTCCCTCGAGGACGCCCTGCGCCGCATCCAGGCCAGCCAGGTCGACCGCATCGAGATCATCGTCGGCGGCGCGCCCGGTATCGACATGCAGGGCAAGAACGTGGTGGCCAACGTCGTGCTGCGCGCCGACGCCAAGGGCTCGACCCTGCTGGCGGTCGCCAGCTCGTTCCAGCAGGACGGCCGCACCACCCCGGCCATGCGCTTCGAGGGCTCGCGCCAGTACGGCGTCAACGCCTTCGACTGGTCGATCCTGACCTTCCGCTATGTCGACGACGGCGCCGGCGAGGGCCCCAAGGTCGTGCGCCGGGCGGACGGCAGCGTCAGCCCCTCGTGGCTGGACGAAACCGGCGGCGGCGACGGCCTGACCGCCAAGGCCAACCTCAAGCGCCCCCTGCTGGGCGGCCGGCTTTCGGTCAACACCGTCTACGAGCAGGAAACCTACGACTGGAGCCTGGAGGACATCCCGCCGGCCGGCGGCGACCGCCTCAAGGTCATCGACGCCGACGAGCGCCAGGAGGGCGAGATCGGCCTGGGCTGGGAGAAGGCGCTGACGGCCAGGTCGCGCGTCGAACTGACGGGCCTGGTGCGCCGCAAGCACGTCGACTACGCCAGCACCTTCACCGACGCGGGCGAGGCGGGCCGCTTCACCTCGGCCCGAGACAGCGGCGAGAGCATCGTCCGCGGCGTGCTGCGCCACACCCTCAATCCCGTCCTGTCGTTCGAGGGCGGCGGCGAGATCGCGGTGAACTTCCTCGAAAGCGAGATCGGCTACCTGGTCAACGGAACGCCCCAGGTGCTGCCGGCCGCCAATGTGCGGGTCGAGGAAAAGCGCGGCGAGGCCTTCGGCGTCGCCACCTGGCGGGCCCACCCCAAGCTCACCCTGGAAGGGGCGGTGCGACTGGAGCGCTCGACCATCGAGCAGACCGGCGACACCAACCTGGAAAAGTCGTTCACCTATCCCAAGCCGCGCCTGTCGGCGACCTGGTCGCCCACCGCCCGCGACCAGTTCCGGGGCCGCATCGAGCGCGAGGTCGGCCAGCTGGACTTCACCGACTTCGTCTCCTCGACCACCTTCTCCACGGGCCGCGACACCGCCGGCGGCGCCGAGCTGGCCCCCGAGCACGCCTGGGTGTTCGAAGCGGCCTGGGAGCGCAAGTTCGGCAAGGACGGCGCCCTGGTGTTGACCGCCCGCCACAAGGAGATCAGCGACGTCGCCGACCGCATCCTGGTGGTCGACAAGGCCGGCAATCTCTACGACGCCCCCGGCAACATCGGCGACGCCACGGGCGACGAGCTGGAGCTGTCGGTGAACCTGCCGCTGGAGCGTTTCGTGCCCGGCGGCCTGCTGCGCGGCAAGGGAACCTGGACCCGCTCGGCCGTCGTCGACCCGATCACCCGCCACAAGCGCCGGATCAGCGACGAGGAGCCGTTCGAGGGCGAGCTGCGGTTCTCGCAAGACCTGCCCAAGCGCAAGCTGCAGTGGGGCGTGGAGCTGTTTTCGGGCTCCACCGAGACGGCCTACGCCTTCAACGAGGTCAGCCGCTTCGAGATCGAGCCGTGGCTCCTGGCCTATGCCGAGGTCAAGCCGCGCCAGGGCCTGTCGCTGCGGGTCGAGGCCCAGAACCTCACCGGCCGCGGCCTCAACCGCCAGCGCGAGGTGTTCCAGGGCCGCGAGCGCGCGCCAGGAGACTTCGCCTATCTCGACGACCGCCGCGTCGACTTCGACCCGTTCATCTATTTCCGCCTGCGCCAGACCTGGGGCTGAGCCCGACGGACACGACGACAACCAGGCCGCCGCCCGCTCCCATCGGTCCCCAACCCAGCGGGCAGAAGCGGCCAACTCGCAAGGACCCCGGTTCGCCTTTGCCGGGGTCCTTTTTCTTTGCGGGAAAGCCAGCGAGCGGAAAGCTCAGCGAGGAGCAGAAGCTCGTGCGCTCACTAGAAATTCTTCAAAGTGATCGTCGGAAATCGCCAGATGCTCGACCCAAACGCCTTGCCCCGCTCCCGGGGCAAAGCCGGACACGAAACAATCTGGCTTCTGGGAGAAAAGCCGTCCGCCGTAGACCGCACTATCGTGCTTGATGGTGTTGGTCAGCGCACGCAGCACATCAAGGCCCGGTTCGTCCAGCGGAAGCCCCTGCGCCTTTGCCGCAGCGACCATTTGCTCGTGCGTCGGTCGCGATTGAGGTGTCCAGCGCTTCGCCATGCGTTCCCAGCGATGATAGACGGCCATCGCGAAGGTCTGCCGAAGCGTACTCAACGCGTCCTCGGCATCTTCGCGGCGCTCGGCGAACTCGTCTTCGTAGCTCCAGATTTCCCCGTCTGGATAGGACGCCACCCAACTCGCACGGCCTTCGCTGACTTCGCGTGCGAAGGCTTCGCTCTCGCTGACAACGTTCAGTATTTCGGCGCGAAACGGCGCGCTCGCTTGTTGAAAGGTTCTTTCCAGCCGGTCGATAGCGATCTGATATCGAGCGCCTAGTACTTTGAGGAAAAGGGAACTCAAGGATCTCTCTCGTGACGATTTTTCAGACGCCTGCCTGTAGGGCGCCTTGAGAGAAAAATACAACCCCAATGATATGAAGGCGAAACGACCCTTACGCCCTCCAACTGCGCCCTCTTACTTGTCCACCACCTTGATGATGCGGTCCGACGACGGGCGGCCGGCCAGGCCCTTGCCGGCGGCGTAGGTGACGATCAGGGCGTCGTCCTTGATCGTCGCGCCGGGCTTTCGGCCCTCGGCCAGCAGCACGCGGCCGATGCGGCTGAGCAGGCTGCGGTCGCCGTTGCGGGCCATGCGCTCGAAGGCCTCGGCGGTGACGTTGGCGCATTCGGCGACCAGCACCGAGGTCTCGGGCCGGGCGTCCTGCACGGTCTCGAAGCTGACCCGGTGGCGGGCCGCGCGGCTGGCGCGGTCGGCCGCCTGCAGCATGCGCTGGAACAGGGCGTTGGGCGTGATGATCGCCGGCGGCTGGATGGTCTGGGCCCGGCCCATCAGCGCCGCGGCGGCGCCGGCCGGGCGGTCGGCCGTGAACAGGGTCATGCCGCCCAGCTTGGTGGCGCGCAGCACCGGCTCGCCCAGCTCGTTCTTGTAGATCACGTCGCCGCGCGGACCGGCGTGGGGCGACAGCACCCACACCTCGCTGCTGTTCTCGAACTTGAGCAGGGTGGTCGAGGTGGCGCGGTCGAGCACGAAGGCCCCGCCGCCGTCCGAGACGTAGCGGGCCACCGGCGGCGGCGGCGCCTTGCGCGCCTCGGCGGCGGCGCGATCGCCGAACAGGGCGTCGCGGAGATTATGCTTGGACTGGGCCGCGGCGGGCGCGGCGATGGTCAGGCCTGCCAGGGCGAGCATCAGCGCGGCCGCGCAGCCTCCCGGCCCCATCCTTTCCACCGTCGGTCGTATCATGCGAACGGTGATGGTCCCCGACTGGGGCGAATCTTGGACGTGGAGGCGGCGCTTCCTGGCAAGCGTCGCCGTGCGACTTTTCTGCAACGCTTCCCCTGGCGCGCGGCCCCCGCCACCCGCTCCCCTTAGAGCCTGCCCGTTTCCGGTCTCGTGGAACGGGAGAGCAGGCTCGTCCCGAACAAGATCCCGGTCGGCGCGATTGACGCCAACCGGGACCGGCAGGTCAAGACACTAAGGCGTTCGAAGGCGCCTAGGCCAGGTACTGGCCGCCGTTCAGCGACAGGGTCGCGCCGGTGACGAAACCGGCACGCTCGCCCGCCAGGAACGAGACCATGTCGGCGATCTCCTCGCCCTTGCCCAAGCGGCCGACGGGGATGCCGCCGATGATGCCGGCCAGCACCGTCTCGGGCACCGCGGCCACCATCTCGGTGTCGATGTAGCCGGGGCAGATCACGTTGACCGTGACGCCCTTCTTGGCGTTCTCCAGGGCCAGGGCCTTGGTGAAGCCGATCAGGCCGGCCTTGGCGGCCGAATAGTTGGTCTGGCCGACCTGGCCCTTCTGGCCGTTGATCGAGCTGATGTTGACGATCCGGCCCCAGCCGCGCTCGCGCATGCCCTCGATCACCGGGCGGGTCATGTTGAAGGCCGAGTCCATGTTGACCCGGATCACTTCGGACCACTGCTCGTAGGTCATCTTGTGCAGGAAGCCGTCGCGGGTGATGCCGGCGTTGTTGACCAGCACGTCGATCGGACCCAGTTCGGCGGTCACCTTGGCCACCGCGGCCTGACAGTCGTCGAACGAGCCGACATTGCCCTTGACCACCATCACGCCCAGTTCCTTGGCGCAGGCCTCGGCGGCCGCCTCGTTGCCGGAATAACCGGCCGCGACCTTGAGACCGTCGGCCACCAGCCGCTCGCAGATCGCCCGGCCGATGCCCCGGGTGCCGCCGGTCACGAACGCAACTCTAGCCATACAGTAGTCTCCCGTTACCGCTACGTCATGGTTGCACGTGCTCGCGTCCGGAGCGCAAGCCCCGGACGCGTTTTGTCACGAAGACTTCTTCCGGGCTCAGACGGCCTCGACGCAGAGGGCCACGCCCATGCCGCCGCCCACGCACAGCGTGGCCAGGCCCTTCTGGGCGCCCGAGCGCTTCATCTCGTGCACCAGGGTGGTCAGGATCCGGGCGCCCGAAGCGCCGATCGGGTGGCCGATGGCGATGGCGCCGCCGTTGACGTTGACCTTGGCCGGGTCGAGGCCCAGCTCGCGCACCACCGAGATCGACTGGGCGGCGAAGGCTTCGTTGCTCTCGACGAGGTCGAGGTCCGAAACGCTCCAGCCGGCCTTTTCCAGGGCCTTCTTGGTGGCCGGGATCGGGCCGGTGCCCATGATCTCGGGCTCGACGCCGGCATTGGCCCACGAGACGATCCGGGCCAGCGGCTTGAGGCCGCGCTTCTCGGCTTCCTCGGCCGTGGTCAGCACCAGGGCGGCGGCGCCGTCATTGAGGCCCGAGGCGTTGGCGGCGGTCACCGAGCCGTCCTTGGCGAAGGCCGGCTTCAGGCCCGAGATGCTTTCCAGCGTCACGCCGTGGCGGATGTATTCGTCCTGGTCGACGACAGTGTCGCCCTTGCGGCCCTTGATGGTCACGCCGACGATCTCGTCGGCGAACTTGCCGGCCTTCTGGGCGGCCTCGGCCTTGTTCTGGCTGGCGACGGCGAACTTGTCCTGGTCTTCGCGGGTGATCTGCCAGCGGTTGGCGATATTCTCGGCCGTCTGGCCCATGTGGTAGCCGTGGAAGGCGTCCCACAGGCCGTCCTTGATCATGGTGTCGACGAAGCCCAGGTCGCCCATCTTCTGGCCGGTGCGCAGGGCCTGGGCGTGCGGGGCCTGGCTCATGCTCTCCTGGCCGCCGACCACGACGATCTTGGCGTCGCCCGACAGGATCTGCTGGGCGCCCAGGGCCACCGCGCGCAGGCCCGAGCCGCACAGCTGGTTCAGGCTCCAGGCCGGGCTCTCGACCGGGATGCCGGCCTTGACCGAGGCCTGGCGGGCCGGACCCTGGCCGGCGCCGGCCTGCAGCACCTGGCCCAGGATCACCTCGTCGACATCGGCCGGCGCGATCCCGGCCCGCTCGACGGCGGCGGCGATCGCGGTCTTGCCCAGCTCCGCGGCGGGCAGGCTCGAAAGCGCGCCGAGGAAGGACCCGACCGGCGTGCGAGCGGCGGAGACGATGACGATATCGGTCATTGGCTTTGATTTCCCGTGACTGTTCCGTGACGCCTTCGCAGGTGCGGCGCCCACACTTTTGCAGTGCAACAGCACCATGCCCAAACGAACGGCGTTCGTCACGAATACATTTTCATGTCATCATCTGGCGTCCAAGTCCTCGCGGGACTGGCGCCCTGGCTTTGCATTAGCGATAGTGCGATGCGAAAAGGCGGGCGACACCGCTGTCCCAGGGAACGAAATGTCCGAGAACCCCGATAAAGGCGAAGCCGCCGCCGGCGCCGACAAGGTTTCCGCCGAAAAGGTTTCGGGCCAGCGCGTCGTCATCAAGAAGTACGCCAACCGCCGGCTCTACAACACCGCGTCCAGTTCCTACGTCACCCTCGAGCACCTGTCGGACATGGTGAAGGAGGGCGTCGACTTCGTGGTCTATGACGCCAAGACCAACGACGACATCACCCGTTCGGTCCTGACCCAGATCATCTTCGAAGAGGAAAACCGCGGCGGCGGCCAGAACCTGCTGCCCATCCAGTTCCTGCGCCAGCTGATCGGCTTCTACGGCAACTCGATGCAGGCCTTCCTGCCCAGCTACCTGGAGATGTCGCTGGAAAGCTTCTCCAAGCAGCAGGAGCGCATGCGCCAGCAGTTCACCGGCGCCCCGGGCCTCGCCGGCAAGGCGGCCGCGCCGGGCATGGCGATCTACGAGGAACAGATCCGCCAGAACATGGCCCTGTTCGACCGGGCCATGAAGATGTTCTCGCCCTTCGCCTACAGCCGGCCCGAGGACGCCGCCGCCGAGGCGCCCGTCGCCCCGCCGCCCGCCCCGGCTCCGGCCGCGCCCAGCGAGGACGGCCTGGCCGACCTCAAGCGCCAGCTCGAAGCCATGCAGGAACAGATCGCCAAGCTGGCGACCAAGTCCTAATTTCCATCAACCATGACGGCGCATTCGTTCTTAACGGAGGCGCCGCTAGCGTACCGACCATGACCGGTCCGATCGACCCCATCCGACGCGCGGCGAACGCGCGCCGGGCGCTGGCCGCGCCCAAGGACTCCGACCGCCACGAGGCGGACGGCGACGAGGTCGTGTTCGTCCGCGACGAGGAAGAGGCGCCCGCCGATCCGCCGCCGCAGCCGCGCCCGCGCGGCCCGTTCGCCGCCTTCGCCGCCCAGGTGATGGGCCAGCCCGGCCAGAAGCGCGGTCTGCGCGGTGGGCAGGAAGTGCTCGACGCGGCGCGTTCGACCTATCTCGGCACGGAATATTCCGGCCCGGCCGACCGCCGTCCCAAGGCGGGCCTGATCAAGAAGACCGAGATCTAGCCGCCAGCAGTTCGGCCACCTGGCCCTCCAGGCGCGCGACCCTCGCCTCCAGCTCCGCGATGCGCCGCGCGGCCGGGTCGGCCGGCGCCGCATGCGCGCCGACGCCGGCCCGCCTGGCCGCCTCCTCGCGCGAAACGCCCACCATCTCGGCAAAAACCGCCAGTTCGGCCGGCCTGATCTCGCGCTGATCCTTGAAGACCAGGCCGATCTCGGCCGCGCTCAGCCCGGCCGCGGCGGCCAGCGACGCCCTGTCGAGCCCCCGCTCGGCCAGCCTCGCGTCGTACCACTGATGATCGAAAAACAGCGCCATATGGAATTTCTAGCGCCCCGCGGCGACTTGGCGCCAGTCTTGCTAGGTCGAGGCCCGAGTCTTTTCGGAAAGCGTCTCGACCTATGCTGTCCATCCTGATCCGAGCCTTCGACGTGGCCGTCGTGACCCTGATCTTCTCGGTCCTGACCTGACAGCGTTTTCCTGACAACGCTTCCCTGCGACAAAAGCGCCGAGCGACATCCATTCGCTTGATCGGAGGGACTGGCGGGTCCAATTTAACCGTGTCGCGTCCACCCCCCACAACGCGACATGCGTACCGCCGGCCCGAGGTTGCCCCTAGTCCTCGGGCCGGTTCTACGTCTGGGGTATCCCACCGACATCGCCCAAGCGCCCTGCGTCCTTCGAGGCTCGCCTTTCGGCTCGCACCTCAGGATGACGACGCTATCGCATTGAGTTCCTCATCCTGAGGCGCCCGCGCAGCGGGCCTCGAAGGACGTAGCGATTCCTCAAGCCGCCTCCAGCAGCATCATCGTGCCCTGGCCGCCGTCGGCGCAGATGCTGACGATGGCCTTCTCGCCCTTGCCGCGCGCGGCCAGTTCCTTGGTCGCCTGGCTGAGGATCCGCGCGCCGGTGGCGCCGAACGGGTGGCCCAGCGCCAGGCTGCCGCCGGTGGGGTTCATCCGCTCGCGCGGGAAGGCGCCGAGGTCGGCGGTGACGCCGGCCCGCTCGGCCAGGAACTTTTTGCTCTCCCAGGCGGCGATGTGCGACAGCACCTGGGCCGCGAAGGCCTCGTGGATCTCCCACAGGCCGATGTCGGAAAGGGTCAGGCCGTTGCGCGCCAGCATGCGCGGCACGCCATAGGCCGGCGCCATCAGCAGGCCCTCGCTGCGCAGGTCGATGGCGGTGACCTCGTAGTCGAGGATCTTCACGCGCGGCGTGCGCGCGGGCAGGCGGGCCAGACCCGCTTCGGAGGCCACCCAGACGCTGGCCGCGCCGTCGGTCAGGGGCGAGGAGTTGCCGGCCGTCAGCGTGCCCTGGCCGCTTACCTTGTCGAAGGCCGGCTTCAGCTTGGCCAGCTTCTCCAGCGTGCTGTCCTTGCGCGGGATGGTGTCGCGGCGGGCCTCGCCGACCGGAATGACGAGGTCGTCGAAGAAGCCGTTCTCCCAGGCGCGCACGGCGTTCTGGTGGCTGGCGAAGGCGATGGCGTCCTGGTCGGCGCGGGCCAGACCCCATTCCTTGGCGGTGATCTCGGTGTGCTCGCCCATCGAAAGCCCCGTGGTGCGGTTGGCCACCTTGGGAACGAACAGCCTGGCGTCGGCCGCCTTGAAGGCGGAAAGCACCGCCAGACGCCCCTTCAGGTCGCGGGCCTGCTGCAAGCGGCGGACCCAGTCCGACAGCCGCACCGACAGGCCGATCTGCACCCGGCTCATGGCCTCGACGCCGCCGACCAAAGCCAGGTCGCGGCCGCGCCCGTCGATCATGCCGGCGGCCTCGAGCACGCCGGTCATGCTGGTCGAGCAGGCCATGACGGTCGAGAAGGCCGGGATGGTCGGGTCGGCCCCGGCGTCCAGCAGCACCTCGCGCGCGATGTTGCTCCAGGTCAGGTTGGGGATCACCGTGCCCCAGACGGCGAAGTCGGGCCGCGCGCCCTTCTCCAGCATGGCCTTCACCACGGGAACGGAAAGCTCGATGGCGTCGTGGGCGGCCAGCGCCCCGTCGACCTTGGCGAAGGGCGAGCGCAGGCCGGCGGCGAGCCAGAGATTGGAAGCGGTCATTTAACGGCGTCCGTAAGAGGGTCTGTTACCGATAGATAGGAGGCCGGATGCGCCGGCGCTTGTCGAAATCGGCCGCGCTCAGCCGTAGCGCTCCTCGGTCCACGGATCGCCGCGGTTGTGATAGCCGCGTTCCTCCCAGAAGCCCGGCCGGTCGGCCGCCACGAACTCGATCCGCTTCAGCCACTTGGCGCTTTTCCAGAAGTAGAGGTGCGGCACGACCAGCCGCACCGGCCCGCCGTGCTCGGCCGCTATCGGCGCGCCCTCCCAGCCATGAGCCAGCAGCGCGCCCTCGTGGGCGAAATCGTCGACCGACAGGTTGGTGGTGTAGCCGTCGTACGAATGCAGCACGACGAACCGCGCTTCGTCCCGGGGCGCCACGGCCAGCACCACGTCGCGGGTCAGAACGCCGTCCCAGTGGTTGTCGTAGCGCGACCAGGTGGTGACGCAGTGGATGTCGGAGACGGGCGCGCTCTGCGGCTGGGCCAGCAGGGCCTGGAAATTCCAGGTCGCGGGCCGTGAGACCAGGCCGTCGATGCGCAGCCGCCAGTCCTCGCGGGAAACGTCGGGCTTGAGGCCCAGGTCCAGCACCGGCCAGTCGCGGGTCAGGTGCTGGCCCGGCGGCAGGCGCCCGCTCTCCGGACGGCTCGTCTCGCCGGTCAGGAACTTGCCCGAGCGGGCCCAGGCCTCCTTGCTGCGGGTCAGTTTGCTGTCTTGCGGCGGCTGGTCGTCGTCCATCGGGGCCTCCTGGCGCGGAAGGCTAACGCGGGACGACAGCTTGCGGCTTGAAGAAAGCGCTCAAGGCGGCCGCCCTCAGCGCATCTCGCCGAAGTCGACGTCGCGACGAGCGGCGACGATGGTGACGATGAAGCCGGCCAGCACGTCCAGCAGCACCATCAGGGTGATCAGGAAGAACACCGAGGTCGCGAAGGCCGGCAGAAGCAGCAGCTGCACCAGGCAGACGATGAACAGCACCATCGACAGCGAGTGGTTGATGATCGCCACCTTGCGGCTGGTCGTCGACTTCAGGAGCTCGACGAACAGCACGATCAGCGAGGCGCCCAGCAAGAGGTCGCCCCAGCTGACGATCCAGTCGACGCGCGAGGCCATGTGGATGCGGAACAGCTGCTCGCCGAACCGATAGCTGGCCGCGTCCGACGAAAACCCGCCGCCGACCGTCAGGGCCAGCAGGTTGTAGATCAGCACCGGCAGGGCCAGCAGCGGAAAGGCGGCGAACATTGCGGTGAATTCCCCCGAAGTCGGCTTTCAGGGTTAACCGGTTTTGCCAGGCGGGTGAAGCGGGGGCCGCCCCGAACTTCCCCTCTTCCATAGGGAGAGGGAGGGGCCCGCCGCGAAGCGGTGGGAGGGTGAGGGGTTTCACCGCCAGCCGGCAAATCCCCACGCCTCGCCAGACCCCGAAGACCGAGCCTTATTCGGCGAGAGTGTAACCTCTCACCCTCCCACGCCTTCGGCGCGGGCCCCTCCCTCTCTCGACGAGAGAGGGATCAAAAGCCTAAGCCTCGTCGACGCCCTGCGGGTTGCGGGCCCGCGACTGCAGCCACATCACGCCGAACAGGTCGCTGACCGAGGCCTTCAGGCGGCCGAAGTTGGTGTACTTCGACACGCCCGTCTCGCGGTGACGGTGGTTCACCGGCTGGAAGGCGATCTCATAGCCCTCGCGCAGCATCAGCGCGGGGATGTAGCGGTGGATGTGATCGAAGTAGGGCAGCCGCAGGAAGGCCTCGCGGCGGAAGGCCTTCAGGCCGCAGCCGGTGTCGTTGGCGGTGTCCTTCAGCAGGCGCTTGCGCACGCCGTTGCCGAACTTGCTGGCGAAGCGCTTGGCGTTGCTGTCCTGGCGCTTGACCCGCTCGCCGCCGACCAGGGCCAGTTCGGCGGGACCGGCCCGCAGCGCCTTGGCCAGGCGCGGGGCGTCGGCCGGGTCGTTCTGGCCGTCGCCGTCCATGGTGACCACGATCGGAGCGCGGGCGGCCAGGATGCCGCTGCGGATCGAGCGGCTCTGGCCCGAGTTCTTGCGATGGCCCAGTACGCGCAGCTGCGGAATCTCGGCCTTCAACGCCGTCAGCAGCGCCTTGGTGTCGTCACGGCTGGCGTCGTCCACGAAGATCATCTCGTAGGACTCGCCGGCGAAGGCGGCTGCGATCTCGCGCGCCAGGGCCGGCGCGGCCCCGCCTTCGTCGAACACGGGCACGACGACGGAGAAATCGGGGATCGCGGCGGAATTATCGGATGTCATGGCCGCTTTTACCGCAAAACTCGCGCCATGAAAGGATCGTGCTATTCCAGCACGCATGAGCGCGAACACTAGCCCCGCCCCTACTCTTGAATCCCGTCTCGACGCCTGGTCACGCGGCTGGCGCGCGCCGGTGTTCGCCGCCCTGGTGGCGCTGATCGCGGGCCTGCCGGGCCTGTTCGCCATGCCGCCGCTCGACCGCGACGAGTCCCGCTTCGCCCAGGCCACCGCCCAGATGCTGGAGACGGGCGACTATGTGAACATCAAGCTGCAGGACCAGCCGCGCAACAAGAAGCCCGTCGGCATCCACTGGCTGCAGGCCGTGGCGGTCGAGGCCGTCTCCGCGCCGGAAGACCGGGGCATCTGGGCCTATCGCATTCCCTCGCTGCTGGGCGCCATGCTGGCCGCCGCCGCCTGCGCCTGGGGGGCCGCGGCCTTCTTCGGCCCGCGCGAGAGCCTGCTGTCGGGCGCGATCCTGGGCGCGACCTTCCTGCTGTCGACCGAGGCCTTCATCGCCAAGACCGACGCGGCGCTGTGCGGCTTCACCACCCTGGCCATGGCGGGCCTGGCGCGGATCTACGCGGCCGGACTGGCCGGCGAGAAGGCCGGCAAGGGGCCCAAGCTGGCCTTCTGGATCGGCATGGCCATGGCCGCCCTGATCAAGGGCCCCGTCGGCCTGCTGGTCGCCATCCTGGCCGTCCTGGCCCTGTGGGCCTGGGACCGCAGGATCGGCTGGCTGAAACAGCTGGGCTGGAGCTGGGGCCTGATCCTGTTCGCCGCCATCGTCCTGCCCTGGGCCACCATGATCACCATCGCCACCGACGGCGCCTTCTGGGGCGCAGCGGTGGGCGGGGACCTAGCCCCCAAGCTGGCCGGCGGCCACGAGAGCCATAGCGGCCCGTTCGGCTATTACGCCCTGCTCTCGCCGCTGCTGCTGTTCCCGGTGACCCTGCTGCTGCCCGCCGCCCTGGTCCTGGCCTGGACCGGCCGCAAGGAGCCGGGGGTGCGCTTTGCGCTGTGCTGGCTGATCCCGACCTGGCTGATGTTCGAGATCCTGCCGACGAAGCTCGCCCACTACACCCTGCCCTCGTTCGGGGCGCTGGCCATGCTGATGGCCGCCGCCCTGCGCGCGCCCCTGGGCCTGGTCTCGCGCATCGTCGGCACGGCCCTGCTGGCCATCGCCGGCGTGGCCTTCGCGGCCGTCTGCATCGTGGCCTGGAAGACCTATGCCGCGCCGTCGGCCCTGCCGCTGGCCGTCCTGTCGGCCCTGCTGTTCGTGGCCGCCGCGATCGCCGGCGGTTGGCTGATCCTGCGCAGGCAGGCCGCCAAGGCCCTGGTCACCGCCGGGGTGCTGGGCATCCTGGCGCACGGAACCATGGCCGGCCTGCTGGCCCCGCGCCTCGACTCGCTGTGGCTGTCCAAGCGCCTGGCCCGCGCGCTGGAAGGCGCCGACCTGGCGCCCCGCGCCGGCGCTCCGGGCCCCGTGGCGGTGACCGGCTATTCCGAGCCCAGCATGGTCTTCCAGCTGGGCACCACCACCCAGCTGACCGATGCGGACGGCGCGGCCGACGCGGTGGACGAAGGCCGTCCCGCCGTGGTCGAGGGCCGCGAGGACGAGAAGTTCCGCGCCGCCCTGGCCGCCCTGGGCCACGCGCCCCGCCTGGCCGGCGAGATCAAGGGCCTGAACTATTCCGACGGCGACGACGAGGTGCTGCGCATCTATCGCGGCGAGCCCCGTCGTCACGAGGCCGTCGAGACCCCCGACGCCGTCACCGGCGCCGAGGCCCCGGCTACGGCGCAAGAGGAGGCCCCGCGATGAGCCGCTTCATCGAGATCGTCGAGGTCGGTCCGCGCGACGGCCTGCAGAACGAGAAGTCCATCCTGACGGTCGAGGAAAAGCTCAACCTGATCCGCCGCCTGGAAGCCGCCGGCGCCCGCCGCACCGAGGTGGTGTCGTTCGTCAATCCCAACCGCGTGCCGCAGATGGCCGGCGCCGAGGAGATCATGGACGCCCTGGGCGGCCCTGACCCGAAGCGCTCGCGCATCGGCCTGGTGCTCAACATGCGCGGCTGGGAGCGCTGCGTGTCGACCGGCTGCGACGAGGCCAATGTCGTGGTCTGCGCCTCGGACGGCTTCGGCGTGAAGAACCAGGGCGCCACGGTCAACCAGCAGCTCGACACGCTGGCCGCCATCGTCGAGCGCCAGGCGATCGACGGCGGCCCGCCGATCACCGCCACCATCTCGGTGGCCTTCGGCTGTCCGTTCGACGGCGAGGTGTCGCAAGACCAGGTGGTCGCCATCGCCCGCGAGGCCGCCGCCATGAACGTGCCCGAGATCGCCATCGCCGACACCATCGGCGTCGCCGACCCGTGGACCGTCCGCAAGCGCATCGAGGCCGTCCGCGCCGCGGCGCCCGACGCGCGCCTGCGCATGCACTTCCACGACACTCGCAACACCGGCCTGGCCAACGCCTTCGCCAGCGTCGAGGCCGGGGTCGACGTGCTCGACGCCTCGGTCGGCGGCCTGGGCGGCTGCCCCTTCGCCCCGGCGGCGACGGGCAACATCGGCACCGAGGATCTGGTCTACATGCTGCAGCGGGCCGGTTTCGAGACCGGCTACGACCTCGACGCCCTGATCGCCATCGGCCGCGACATCAGCCAGCGCCTGGGCAAGGCCCCCGCGTCGTCCCTGGCGCGCGCGGGCGGGTTTCCGGCCAAATAAAACCTCTCCCGTGGGGAGAGGGAGGGGCCCGCGCCGCAGGCGTGGGAGGGTGAGGGCGTACGCCGTCGGCGGTCCCGTCACCTGATCTGAAGTGTGAAATCGGCGAGGCCTTAACCCCTCACCCTCCCAGGCTATCGCCTGGGCCCCTCCCTCTCCCTCTGGGAGAGGTGCAAAAACCCTAGGCCGCGAACCTTCCCAGGTCCTGCTTGCTCTCCACCAGGTCCAGCACGTCGCCCATGCGGAAGCCGGGATCGGCCGGGTAGAGGGCGTCGTAGATCGAGCGGGCGAAGGCGAGATCCGCCGGGGTCTTCACGCGCCAGTCCAGGGCGCTCCAGTCGCGCACGGCCCGCAGGTGGGCGTGGCGGAAGCGGCCGGGCTGGTTGCGGATGGCGGCGGTGGGCGAGATGCGGGCCAGCGGGTCGCGCTCCTCGGCGGCCGCGGTGCGCAGGGCCTGGGCCGAGATCACCTCGACCTCCAGGCCGGCCGGGTAGGTGCGGTAGACGCGGTTGGAGGCGTAGTCGGCGCCCGTGCTCAGCGCCAGCTTGACGGTCTGGTCGATCAGGCCCGGATCGACGAACGGCGCGTCGCCCTTCAGGCGCACGATGTGGCTGACGGGACCGGCGGCCTCGGCGCAGCGGGCGATGCGGTCGAGGATGTCGGCGCCGGCGCCGCGATGGACGGTGACCCCGCGCGAGACCAGGAACCCGGCCAGCGCGTCGTCGGCCGGCTGGTCGCTGGTGGCGACGATGATCTTGGAAAGGGTGGCGGCCTGCCGGATGCGCTCCAGCTGGCGCAGGATCATCGGCTGTCCCTGGAGGGTGGCCATCGCCTTGCCGGGCAGACGACTGGAGCCCATGCGGGCCTGCAGGACAGCGAGGATCATGGCGTTGCCTCCCTTCGAGGCGTTTATCGGTTCTTTCTAGAACCTTGAGCTTCGAGTCGGGTCCGCCGCTAGGCGACCCAACGTCGCGGGTCGAGCGCCACCGGATCGTCGATGGCCATCTCGTCCCAGTCCAGGTCCGGCGGCGGGCTCGAGGCGGCGGCGACGACGGCCGACAGTTCGGCGGCCGAGGTCACCCCGACGATCACGGCCGAGGCCTCCGGTCGCGACAAAGCAAAGCCCAGAGCGGCCTGCAGCGGATCCGAGCGGCCCTCGGCGATCATGCGGCGCACGCGCGACAGGCGGCCCGAGGCCCCCTTCAGCTGGGCCGGCACGCGGTCGGGCGGCAGGAACAGCAGGCCGTTGAGGAAGATCGAGCGCAGCTGCACCTCGACGCCCATGCCGGCGATGCGTTGCAGCGAGCCGTCGGCCAGCAGGCGCTGGTCGAGCAGGCTGGCGGGCGCCTGGATGATGTCGGGCTTGAAGCGGCGCGCCACGCCGACCGGATCGTCGGTGGCGTGGGCGGAAATGCCGATGTTGCGGAACAGGCCCTGCTCGCGCAGGCGGTGCAGGCGGTCCCACATGGCCGGGCCATGGGCGCCGAACAGTTCCGACGGCGATTGAACGACGATGGTGTCGGCGCGCTCCAGACCCAGGCGGCGCAGCGAGGCGCGGGCCTCGGCCTCGACGAAGTCGGGACCGCGGTCGGCGCGGGCGGCCGCCAGGGTCACCCGGCACGAGACCGGGCGCGGGATCAGGTCGCCGAGCACGGATTCCGAGCGGCCGTAGACGCCCGAGACGTCCAGCACCGACAGGCGGGCGCGGGCGGCGATGCTGAGGATGTCGCGAGCCTCGACCTCGGGAGAGCGCGAACGCGGCGACGCGTTCATACCGTCCAGTCCGAACTGGGCGGCGGCAAGACCGAGCTTGGAGACGGTGAGCGACATGAACTTCCGCGTCGGATGAAGCACCAATGTCGGAGAGCCTACGCGCCAAGGTTTGAAGAAGGCGTTTCTGGAACCTTGCCGAGGGGTTAAGATCGGGCCGATGGACCTTACCGATCCCGCCGCCGTTTCCGGCCCCGAATGGCCCATGCACGGCCTGGCCGACGACATGCGGCCCGCCCTCGAACAGGCTCTCGCCCAAGGCCCCGCGGCCCTGGCCACCATCGTCGCCCTGGAGGGCGGCGGCCCGCGCCCGGTCGGCACGCAAATGGTGTTCGCGCAAGGCTTCGTGGCCGGCTTCCTGTCGGGCGGCTGCATCGAGGGCGACGTCGAACTGCATGCGCGGGAGGTGCTGGAGACGGGGGCTCCCAAGCGTCTCGTCTATGGCGAGGGCAGCCCCTGGCCGGACATCCGCCTGCTGTGCGGCGCCCGCATCGAGATCCTGGTCGAACGCCTTAACGCCGACGACGGCTCAGTACGCGACCTTTTGACTCACGCCCGCAAAAGACGCCCGGCCCTGTGGTTCACCGACGGAACGAGGCGGGTCTGCGCGCCGGTCGGCGCGACGCCGGTTCCCTGGCCGGGCGTGTTCGTCCGCAGTTTCGATCCCGTCCCGCGCCTGGTGGTGATGGGCGGCGATCCGACCGCCCTGGCCCTGGCCAGCCTGGGTGTCCAGGCCGGGTTCGAGACCACCCTGGTGCGCCCCAAGGGTCCGATGGCCGCCCCGCCGCTGCCGGGCGTGCGCTACAGCCGCGAGGCGCCCGGCCCGGCCCTGGCCGCCGCCGGGCTCGACGCCTGGACCGCCGTGGCGGTGTGCAGCCATGACATGGCGCTGGACCACGAGGCCCTGCTGGCCGCCCTGCCCTCGCCGGCGCCCTATGTCGGCCTGCTGGGCGCGCGGCGGCGGCTGTCGGAGCGGCTCCTGGCGCTGAAGGCCGACGGCCTGACGGAAAGGGATCTGGCCAAGCTGCGCGCGCCCATCGGCCTGGACCTGGGCGGCAAGGCGCCGTTCGAGGTGGCCGTGGCCGTGATCGGCGAGATCATCGCCACCCGCAGCGGGCAGCCGGCGCTGGAGCGGCGGGCTGAAGTCGCGCTCTAACCCCTCTCCCATTGCGGGAGAAGAATCAGGCGCTCCAGTCCCCCGACTTGCCGCCCGTCTTCTCCAGAAGCCGTACGGCCTCGATGACCATGCCCTTCTCGGCGGCCTTCAGCATGTCGTAAATCGTCAGGCACGCCACAGAGACGGCGGTCAGGGCCTCCATCTCCACGCCGGTCGGGCCGGTGGTCTTGACCCGCGCGGTCACCGACAGTCCGCCGTCGGCCGGCTCGACCTCGACCACCACCTTGGACAGGGCCAGCGGATGGCACAGCGGGATCAGGTCGGAGGTCTTCTTGGCGGCCATCACCCCGGCCAGCTCGGCCACGGCGCGCACGTCGCCCTTGCGGCCGGTTCCGGAGACGGCCAGGGCCAGGGTCTCAGGCGCCATGCGCACGAAGCCTTCCGCCACCGCCTCGCGCGCCGTCGCGGGCTTGTCGGAGACGTCGACCATGCGGGCGCGGCCCTGGTCGTCGATGTGGGTCAGCTTGCTCACTTTTCCAGGAGCCTCGGCATCAGCTCGACCATGTTGCAGGGCTTGTGGCGGCTGTCGAGCTGGGCGGCGATCACCTTGTCCCAGCCGTCCTTCACCGCGCCGTTCGAGCCCGGCAGGCAGAACACGAACACCCCGTCGATGATCCCGGCCGTGGCCCGCGACTGCAGCGTCGACAGGCCCACCGTGGCGTAGGAGACGAGGTGGAACACCACCGCGAAACCGTCGATCACCTTGTCGAACAGCGGCTGCAGCGCCTCGACGGTGACGTCGCGGCCGGTCAGGCCGGTGCCGCCGGTGCTGACCACCGCATCCACCTGGCCGCTGTCGATCCAGCCGCGCACGGTCGAGCGGATCTTGTCGATGTCGTCGCGCACCACAGCCCGGCCGGCGAAGACGTGGCCGGCGGCCTCGACACGCTCGATCAGGATCTGGCCCGAGGTGTCGGTGGCCTCGTCACGGGTGTCGGACACCGTCAGGATCGCCACCCGCACCGGCTTGAACGGAAGCTCCGGCTTGATCCCGCCGCCCGGGGTGAGGCCTGCAGACATCCGCTTCTCCATTTCTTTGCTTGTCGCGCGACGGGCGCCGAAACCGCTGACACTTTCGGCTGTCGCGCTTTGGCTCAATCCCAACGCTGAGCGTCGGTCCTATCCTGCGCCGTCGGCTCGATCCAGCGTGCGCCGTCCGGCCCGTGCTCCTTCTTCCAGAACGGCGCCCGGCTCTTGAGCCAGTCCATCAGGAAATCGCACGCCTCCAGGGCGGCCCGGCGATGCCTCGACGCCGTCGCCACGAACACCACCGCCTCGCCCGGCGCGATCTTTCCGACGCGATGGACGATCCGCCAGTCCTGCAGGTCGAACCGCGCGGCGGCGCCCTTCGCAAAGGCCGCGATCGCGCTTTCGGTGAAGCCCGGATAAGCCTCCAGCTCTAGGATCGAGGCCTGCCCGCCCTCGGCGCGGGCCAGGCCGACGAAGCTGGCCACCGCGCCGGTCTCGTCGCGGCCGGCGCAGAAGGCCGTCAGCAGCGCGCCGGGCTCGAACGGCGCCTCGGTCAGGGTGATCATCCGCCGCTCATCGGCGGCAGGAAGGCGACCTCGGTTGCGGCGGTGAGGACCGCTTCGCCCCGCGCCAGGGCCTTGTCGACGGCCACCTGCACGCCGGGACCGGCCAGCGCCTCGGCCAGTTCGGCGTCGTCATTGGCGATGCGGGCGCGCAGGGCCGCCAGGCTGTCCGCCGCGACCTCGCGCTCGCGCCAGCCGGCCTGGTCGGCCAGGCGTCCGAACAGCAGTACGCGGGCCATCCCTAGCCTCCGGTCGTCGACATGTGGCGGGCCACCGCCGGACGGGGCGCGTCGACCTGGAAGTCGTGGCCCTTGGGCTTGGACCCGATGGCCGCGTGGATCGCCGCCACCAGCTCGCCGTCGGTCGCCCCGCCGCGCAGCACGGCCCGCAGGTCGCTGGCGTCGTCGCGGCCAAGGCAGGTGTGCAGGGTGCCGGTGCAGGTCAGCCGCACGCGGTTGCAGGCCTCGCAGAAATTGTGGCTGAGCGGCGTGATGAAGCCCAGGCGACCGCCGGTCTCCTCGACCTTGGCGTAGCGGGCCGGACCGCCGGTGGCGTAGGCCAGGTCCGTCAGCGTCCAGTACGAGGACAGCTCGCGCCGCACGTCGCGCAGCGACAGGAACTGGTCGGTGCGGTCCTCGTCGATCTCGCCCAGCGGCATGGTCTCGATCAGGGTCATGTCGCAGCCGCGCGCATGGGCCCACTGGATCAGGCCGGGCAGCTCGGCGGCGTTGTCGCGCTTCAGCGCCACGGCGTTGATCTTGACCTGGATCCCGGCCGCCAGGGCTGCGTCGACGCCGCCGATCACCTTGGCCACGTCGCCGCCGCGCGTCAGCCGCCGGAAGAGGTCGGGCTTGAGGGTGTCGAGCGAGACGTTGATCCGCTTCACCCCCGCCGCCGCCAGCCGATCGGCGTGCTGGGCCAGCTGGGTGCCGTTGGTGGTCAGGGTCAGCTCGTCCAGGGCGCCGGTCTTCAGGTGCCGCGAGAGGTTCTCGACCAGCTCCATGATCCCCTTGCGCACCAGGGGCTCGCCGCCGGTCAGCCGCAGCTTGCGCACGCCCAGGCCCACGAAGGTCGAGGCCAGGCGGTCCAGCTCCTCCAGCGTCAGCA
Organism: Caulobacter sp. 10L414; assembly: GCF_056395525.1. NCBI lineage: Bacteria > Pseudomonadati > Pseudomonadota > Alphaproteobacteria > Caulobacterales > Caulobacteraceae > Caulobacter > Caulobacter sp. 10L414. The sequence goes on along the minus strand of NZ_JBFTJR010000009.1, from coordinate 79,263 downwards.
CCTCCGCCTTCGGCAGGAAGGTCATGTGCTCGGCCATGCAGTAGACGCAGCGCAGGTCGCAGCGGTCGGTCACCGACACCCGCAGATAGGTCACCGCGCGGCCAAAGCCGTCGATCAGTCGGGGGCTGTCGTCAGGGGACGTCATATCCGCCATAGAATAGGCCTCCGAAGACGTCGCGGAAAGGGATCGCATGCGACTGGAGGCCATTGTCCTGGCGGCCGGCGCGGGAACGCGCTTCGGCGGCGGCAAGCTGCTCGCCGCCTATCGTGGCCGGCCGCTGCTGGACCACGCCCTGGACGCGGCCCTGGCGGCTCCGGCCTGGCGGGTCACGGCGATGATCCGCCCCGGCGACGCGGCGGTGGCCGACCTGGTGGCGGCCCGCGCCGGCGAGCGTCTGCGCGCGCTGGTCGCGTCCGACGCCGTCGAGGGCCTAGGCGCCTCGCTGCGGCAGGGCGTGAGGGCCCTCGATCCGGCCAGCGACGGCGTGTTCGTGTTCCTGGGCGACATGCCCGACATCCCGGCCGGACTGGCCGGCGACCTGGCTGCGGGGCTGGCCCAGGGCGCCGAGATCGTCGCGCCGGTCCACGCCGGCCGGCGCGGCCATCCGGTGCTGTTCTCGCGCGCGTGCTTTGCGGCCCTGGCGGCGCTGGGCGGCGATCGCGGCGCCCAGGGGCTGATGAGCGCGCGCCCCGTGGCCGTGGTCGAGACCGACGCGCCCGGCGTGCTGTTCGACGTCGACCGGCGCGAAGACCTGGCGCCCTAGACGCCCTCGCCCCGGCGCCGCTCGCGCCAGCTGCGCCAGACCGCCACGGCCAGCACCAGCAGGATGCCGTAGCTCCAGACGGCCAGGCTCAGCTTGTAAGTGTTGATGGTCACGCGATGGTCGATGACCGTCGCCAGGTGCGAGGCCACGCCCAGCATCTGGAACGCCGCGATGACCACGGTCCACAGTCGGCGCGACGACAGCGAGACCCAGACGAACAGCGCCGCCACCACGCCGTCGACCAGCATCAGGCCGATGTCGGCGAAGCGCGCGCTGTTGCGGAAGACGATCAGCGAGATGATCCAGCCGCTCAGCGTGATGACGCCCACGCGGCGCTCGGGCTTGTCGCCGAAACGTATGGCCAGGCCGCAGACGAGGATCGCCACGCCGAAGGAAATCAAGGCTTGTATCAAAGGAGGGGCCCCGCGACTCGCGGGGGCAACATGACGCAAGTCGGGCCCGGATCAAGCGTGATCCGGGCCCGTGCTCACTTCAGGGACGAGCGCGCTTCAGTGGTGCGTCAGCCGCCCTTCGCCGAGGATGCGTCGCACCTCGTCGATCACGACCAGCGCGCCTTCGGCGTCGTTGGCCTCCTCCATCGCGATCAGCCGGTGCATCAGCGCGGTCAGCACCCGTTTCTGGACGGGACAGAGGTCACGCAGACAGCGGCCGAACTCGGCGGCTTCATCAATCGCCGGCTGAAGCGCGGCGAGAACGGCGGTCATGGATTGGCTCCAGGTAAGAGGGGCGCCGCGGACTAGGCGGCGCGGCCGCCGTCGACGGCGTGCAGACCGAAGGTGCGCGGCGTATCGCCGTCCGCGGACTTGCCCATGTCGCCGATGGCCAGAGCGCCGCAGCCGATCTGGGTGCGAACCTCGGCGAGGTCGCCGTGCGCCTTCACGATCGTCCGACGGGCGGAAAGGATATGGGTCAGGGTGTCGCCGAGGGTCTCGATCGCTTCCTGGCCGATCACGGCCGACAGCTGCGCATCGAGCCGCAGGGAGGGCAGCAGGCCCACCAGCTCGGCGGTTTCGCGCAGGGCCGCATCGATGGCGGCTTCGGCGCGCTTGAGTTTCTCGGCCCCAGCACGGGCCGCGTCGCTGCGTTTCATGCAAGACTCTCCCACTCGCGCGGGAGCCCCCCGCACGTTCAAGGCGATGAATTGTTCGGAACTTGGTTTTGCCGGTCAGTGCGCCGGCGGAGTGCTCCAGCCCTCGCGGAACCGCTGAAGGGCGAAGAGGAATTCATGGGCGCCCATGGTCACCACGCTGAGCAGCACGCCGGCCGCCAGGGCTGAAACCAGGATCAGGCCCATCCATTGGGCGGGAGTCAGGTCATGGCGCCAACCTCCCCGCGTTCGGACCGGATCGGACTGTCGTCCGACAGGAACGCCGTCGCCGCGAGAACCCGCAGCAGCAGCTTCGAAGGAGGATCGCCAGCCGCCTGCGCCTTGCGCAGCGCCGAAACCGTCTCCGGCACCAGGCGCTCCCGCTCCGGCGTGCCCGCCATCAGGGTGAGGCCCTCTTCCAACGACTTCCAGCTCGCGATGAAGAACGCCGAGCCGGGAGGCGTGCCCGAAGGCCTGGTCTTGGGTGAGTTGTCGTTCATGGCCATGGCCGCTCCCGCTGTTGAAGTCAGGAGAGACCGGCTCGGGCTGGACGGCTAGGTCTGGCGATTGCCTACGGTAGTCATTACCGGGGTCCCAATTACCGGGGGCCTGCTCCCAGGCCACGAAGGCCAGGGCGGCGTCGCGGCGCGGCATGCCGGCCAGGCGGCGCCGGGCGCTGAGGACGTGCATCTCGACGGTCTTGGGCGACAGGCTGAGCAGGCGCGCGATTTCCTTCGAGCGCTGATGCTGGGCGATCAGGCGCAGGATCTCGCGCTCACGCGGCGTGAGTTTCTCGAAACCAAGGCTGTCGGCAGGCTCGACCATGGCGCTAAGATGGTCCTAGCACAGCCTCTCGTCCAGCGGTCCGGCGTCAATTCCGGTCGCGCCAAGGTTAACGTTCAGACAGATCGGACGAACGGCAGCCTCGTCGTCGACTGGCCCGACAGCGCCAGCAGCGCGTTGGCGACGGCCGGGGCGATCACCGGCGTGCCCGGCTCGCCCACCCCGCTGGGCGGCGCGGCCGATGGCACGATGTTGGTCTCCACGCTCGGCGCCTCGCCGATCCGCAGCACCCGATAGGTGTCGAAATTGCTCTGGTCGACCGCGCCGTCGGTCAGGGTGATCTCGCCATACAGCGCCGCCGACAGGCCATAGCAGGTCCCGCCCTCCATCTGGGCGGCGATCTGGTCGGGCGAGACGGCCACGCCGCAGTCGACGGCGGTGACCACCCGGCCGACCTGGGGCGCGCCCTCGACCAGCCTGACCTCGGCGACCTGGGCCACCACCGAGCCGAAGCTCTCGTGCACCGCCACCCCGCGCGTCCAGCCGGCCGAGGCCGTCGGCCCGGCCTTCTCGACCGCCAGGTCCAGCGCCGCCAGGTGCCGGTCAGCCCCGGCCTTGGCGTAGAGCGCCCGGCGGTACTCGACCGGATCCTTGCCGGCCTTGCGGGCCAGCTGGTCGATCGTGTGCTCCATGACGAAGGCGGTGTGGGTGGCCCCCACCGAGCGCCACCACAGCACCGGCACGCCGACCTCCGGGAAGGCGACCTGGGCGTCCACCACGGGCGTCGCCTTCAGATAGGGCGAATCCATCGCCCCCTCGACGGCGGTCTGATCGACGCCCTTCGAGGGCATCGGCGAGTCCTTCATGATCGACTGGCTGACGATGCGATGGCGCCAGGTCGCCGGCATGCCGTCCTTGTCCAGCGTCACGCGCACGGCGTGCGCCACCAGCGGCCGATAGTGGCCGGCGCGCATGTCGTCCTCGCGGGTCCAGACCAGCTTCACCGGCTTGCCGCCCCCCACCTTCTTGGCCACGTGCACGCACTCGGCCACGTAGTCGGAGGTGAAGGTCGCCCGTCGCCCGAACGAGCCGCCCGCGAACAGGGTCTCGACCTCGACCGAGCCCGGCAGGGCGCCGACGATCTTGGCCGCGTTCAGCTGGTCCAGCGTCTGGCCCTGCGAGCCGTGCACCAGCCTGACCGAACCGCCGTCGACGATCGCCACGCAGTTCATCGGCTCCATCGTGGCGTGGGCCAGGTAGGGAAACTCGTAGACCGCCTCGAAGGCGTCCGATCCTCCGGCCGCCTGGGCCGCGTCGCCCTTGGCGCCGAACGACTCCCACTTCTGGTCGGTCGGGCCCTTGCCGGTCGCCAGGTCCCGGAACGCCGCGGCGATCTGCGCCGAGCCGCGCTTCTCGGCCTTGGCCTCGTCCCAGCGCACCTGCAGCGCCTCGCGGCCCAGGCGCGCGGCCCAGGTGGACCTGGCCACCACCGCTACGCCGGTGGGGATCTCGAACACGTCGACCACGCCGGCGACCTTCCGGGCCGCGTCGGCGTCGAAGCTCTCGACCTTGCCCCCGAACCTGGGCGCATGGGCGACCATGGCCGTCAGCATGTCGGGCAGGCGGACGTCCTGGGTGTAGCGGGCCGTCCCGTCGCTCTTGGCCTGCGCGTCCTTGCGGCGCACGCGGTCGGTGCCGATCAGGGTGAAGGACCTGGGGTCCTTCAGCGGCGGGTCCTCCGGCGGCGTCACCTTGGCGGCGTCGGCCATCAGGTCGGCGAAGGCGGCGGTCTTGCCCGAGGCGTGGGTCAGCACCCCGTCCTTGACCACCACCTCGCCGGCCGGGACGTTCCAGCGGTTGGCGGCGGCCTCGATGAACATCGCCCGCGCCCCGGCGCCGGCCTTGCGCAGCTGCTCCCAGCTGTTGGAGATCGCCGAGCTGCCGCCGGTCAGCTGCGCGCCCAGGGCGCCGTTGCCGTAGAGCTTGGCGTTGGCCGGCGACTGCTCGACCCGCACCTTGGTCCAGTCGGCGTCCAGTTCCTCGGCGACGATCGCCGCCAGGCCCGCGTGGCTGCCCTGGCCGAACTCGATGTGCTTGGAGATCACCGTGACGAAGCCGTCGGGCTCGAAGCGGATGAACGGGCCGAACGCCCCGACCTCGACCTTGGAGCCGGCGCTCATCAGGTCGGCGGGCGAGCAGCCCACCGTCAGCGCCCCGCCGACCATCACGGCCCCGACGACCACCTCGCGGCGGCTGAGGCCCTGCCTGTTCAGGGGCGCGTTCATCGCACCTCTCCGCGCTGCACCCGCGAGGTCGCGCCCGAAGCCGCCGAGATCGCCTCGTCGACGGCCGCCTCGACCTCGGCCTCCTTGGCGACCGGCGGCGCGGCGACCACGGGGGCGGCGGCGCTGGTCGCGGCCTCCTTGATCGCCGCCCGGATCCGCTGATAGGCGCCGCAGCGACAGATGTTGCCGCCCATGGCCGCGTCGATGTCCTCGTCGCTGGGCGCCTTGGTCGCCGCCAGCAGGGCGGCGGCCGACATGATCTGGCCCGACTGGCAGTAGCCGCACTGGGGCACGTCCAGCCTGACCCAGGCCTGCTGCAGCGGATGGGCGCCGCCCAGGCCCTCGATGGTGGTGATCTTCGCGCCCGACAGCGCCGCGATCGGGGTGACGCAAGAGCGCACCGGGTCGCCGTTCACATGCACCGTGCAGGCCCCGCACTGGGCCAGGCCGCAGCCGAACTTCGTGCCGGTCAGGCCCAGCTCGTCGCGCAGCACCCACAGGAGCGGCGTGTCCGGCTCGGCCTCCACCGACACCGTCTTGCCGTTGACGTCCAAGCTCGCCGCCATTGCGTCCCTCCTGCCCCGAAGCGGAGCTAACACCGTTATCCCGATGCGCCGCCAGCGAAAATTAACGCCGTCGGGATCGCGCCCGTCCCCGCATCGTCGCCAGATCCTTGAACGCCTGTTGCGAGAAAGGGCTCACGCTCGCGGCCGACGCGCCCTAGCTTTGGGGCTCGACCCGCGCCCCGCCCAGAGGACCCCGCCTTGGACTCCTTTCCCGCCTACTTCCCCCTCGCCGGCCGCAAGGTGGTGATCGCCGGAACCGGCGAAGGCGCCGAGGCCAAGGCCCGGCTGTTCGACGGCTCGCCGGCCACGCTGGTGCGCCTCGACGGCCACGCCGCCTTCCTGCCCGGCTCCTACACCGGCGCGGTGCTGGCTTTCGTTTCGAGCGCCGACGAGGTGTTCGCCCAGGCCGCCGCGCGGGCCGCGCGGGCCGCCGGCGTGCTGGTCAACGTCGTCGACAAGCCCGACATGTGCGACTTCAACACCCCCGCGGTCATCGATCGGGGCGAGGTGGTGGCCGCCGTCGGCACCGGCGGCGCGGCGCCCGTGCTGGCCACGATGCTGCGTTCGGACATCGAGGCCCAGGTGCCCGAGGGCGCCGGCCGCGTGGCCGCGCTGATGCGCAATTTCCAGAGCGAGGTGCGCGGCGCCCTGCCCACCCTGCACGAACGCCGCGCCTTCCTGCGCGAGGCCCTCTCGGGCGAGGCGGCCCAGGCGGCCATGACCGGCGACATGGAAAAGGCCGGCCAGCTGTTCCGCGAGGCCCTGGCCAAGAGCGTGAAGAAGGAAGGCAAGGTTCGCTTCGTGGCCGGCAAGGGCCCCGCCGACCTGCTGACCCTGCGCGCCGTGCGGGCGCTCAGCGCCGCGGACGTGCTGGTCATCGACGAGGCCGCCGATCCCGAAGTGGTCACCATGGCCCGCCGCGACGCCCACCGGCTGTCGCCGGCCGAGGCCTCCGCCCAGCATCTGATCGAACTGGCCCAGAGCGGCCGCCAGGTCGTGCGCCTGGTCGCCGCCCCGGTCGAGGCGGCCGACATCCAGGCCCTGGCGGCGGCCGGCGTGGCCGTCGAGGTGCTGCCGACCGCGCCGAACGCCTGACGAGACGGCTTTTAGGCCGCCTCGACGTCCAGGGAGTAGCCGGCCGAGCGGACGGTGCGGATGGGGTCGGCTTCGGTCGAGCCGTTCAGCGCCTTGCGCAGGCGGCCGATGTGCACGTCGACCGTGCGGGCCTCGACATAGACGTCCGAGCCCCAGACGGCGTCCAGCAGCTGTTCGCGGCTGAACACCCGGCCCGGGTGCTGCATCAGATAGTCGAGCAGGCGGAACTCGGTCGGGCCGAGATGGACTTCCTTGCCCTGGCGCTTCACGCGGTGGGCGACCCGGTCGATGACGATGTCGCCGACCGTGATCCGGTCGTCGGCCAGGGCCGGGCGGATGCGGCGCATCACGGCGCGGACGCGGGCGGTCAGCTCGACCATCGAGAACGGCTTGACCACGTAGTCGTCGGCGCCGGTGTCCAGACCGCGGATGCGATCGCTTTCCTCGCCGCGCGCCGTCAGCATGATGATCGGCACGTTGCGGGTGTCAGTGCGGCCGCGCAGGCGGCGGCAGACCTCGATGCCCGAGACCTTGGGCAGCATCCAGTCGAGGATGACGAGGTCGGGCGCGCGTTCGCTGGCCAGGGTCAGGGCTTCCTCGCCGTCGGCGGCCACCGCGACCTGGTAGCCCTCCTTGTCGAGATTGTAGTGAAGCAGGGTGGCCAGGGCGTCCTCGTCCTCGACCACCAGAACGTACGGAGTCACTTCGACAGGCCTCCCGAAAGCTTACTGAGCGACGACGTCGAGCTTGGGACGCTGGGAGATGATCTCCTCGCCCGTCAGCTCGAAGTGGATGATCTCGGCGATATTGGTGGCGTGGTCGCCGATCCGCTCGAGGTTCTTGGCGACGAACAACAGATGCGTGCACGCGTTGATCGTGCGCGGATCGCCCATCATGTAGGTCAGCAGTTCGCGGAAGATCGAGTTGTAGTGCTCGTCGACTTCCTCGTCGCTGCTCCAGACGTTGATGGCGCGCTGCAGGTCCGAGGCGGTGTAGGCGTCCAGCACGTCCTTGAGGCGGCTCTGCACCAGGCGGCCCATGCGCTCGATCGAGCGGGTCAGGGCGCTCATCGGCTCGGCCTCGGTCAGGATCAGGGCGCGCTTGCCGATGTTCTTGGCCATGTCGCCGCAGCGCTCGAGGCTCATCGAGATCTTCAGGGCGGCGACGGCGTGGCGCAGGTCCACGGCCATCGGCTGGCGCAGGGCGATCAGGCGGAAGGCCTTGCGCTCGATCTCGGTCTGCAGCGTGTCGAGGCGTTCGTCGCGGCCGACCACCAGCTGGGCCAACGGCGCGTCGCGGCGGGCGATGCAGTCGACGGCGTCGGCGACCTGGGCCTCGGCGAGGCCGCCCATGCGGGTGACCTCGGCGGTCAGGTGGTTCAGCTCTTCGCCGTAGGATTTGACGGTATGTTCGGTCATGTCCTGGTCCCCCTTCCGCTTAGCCGAAGCGGCCGGTGATGTAGTCCTGGGTGCGGCTGTCGCGAGGATTGGTGAACATCTCCTCGGTCGGGCCGCTCTCGACCAGCTTGCCCAGGTGGAAGAAGGCCGTCTTCTGCGAGACGCGGGCGGCCTGGGCCATCGAGTGGGTGACGATGACGATGCAGAACTGGCTGCGCAGTTCGTCGATCAGCTCCTCGATCTTGGCCGTGGCGATCGGGTCCAGCGCCGAGCAGGGCTCGTCCATCAGGATCACTTCGGGCGAGACGGCGATGGCGCGGGCGATCACCAGGCGCTGCTGCTGGCCGCCGGACAGGCCGGTGCCGGGCTGGTGCAGACGGTCGGCCACTTCGTTCCAGAGGCCGGCCTTCTTGAGGCTGCTCTCGACGATGGCTTCCAGCTCGTCCTTGCGGGTGGCCAGGCCGTGAATCTTCGGGCCGTAGGCGACGTTCTCGAAGATGGTCTTGGGGAACGGGTTCGGCTTCTGGAACACCATGCCGACGCGCGAGCGCAGCACGACGGGATCGACGCTCTTGGCGTTGACGTCGGCGCCGTCGATCTCGATCGAGCCCTGCACGCGGGCCGACGGGATGGTGTCGTTCATCCGGTTGATGCAGCGCAGGAAGGTCGACTTGCCGCAGCCCGACGGGCCGATGAAGGCGGTGACCGACTTGGCCGGGATGTCGAGGTTGACGTCGAACAGCGCCTGCTTCTCGCCGTAGAAGACTTTGACGTCGCGGGCGCGGATCTTGAAGTCGCGGCTCTCGACCACGCCGTGGCCCTGCGGGACGGCGGTGTGGATGACGGGCGCGGCGACGGAGGCGTCGCGGTTCTGGGTCGGCATGGCGTGTCCCTGGACGAGGGCCGGAGCTTTGGGATGGGTGAAGGTCATCGGGATCCTACCACCGGCGTTCGAAGCGGCGGCGCAGGATGACGGCCGCGGCGTTCATGACGATCATGAAGATCAGGAGGACGAGAATGGCCGCGGCGGTGCGCTCGTGGAAGGCCCGCTCGGAAGCGTTCTCCCAGATGAACACCTGCACCGGCAGCACGGTCGAGGCGCCGGTGAAGCCTTCCGGCACGCCCGGCACGAACGAGACCATGCCGATCATCAGGAGCGGGGCGGTCTCGCCCAGGGCGTGGGCCAGCGACAGGATGGCGCCGGTCATCACGCCGGGCATGGCCAGCGGCAGCACGTGGTGGAACACGGTCTGGGCCTTGGAGGCGCCGACGCCGAGGGCGGCTTCGCGGATCGAGGGCGGCACGGCCTTAAGGGCCGAGCGGGTGGCGATGATCACGGTCGGCAGGGCCATCAGGGCCAGCACCAGGCCGCCGACCAGCGGCGAGCTGCGCGGCACGTGCAGCCAGTTGATGAACAAGGCCAGGCCCAGCAGGCCGTAGACGATCGAGGGCACGGCCGCGAGGTTGTTGATGTTGACCTCGATGACGTCGGTCCAGCGGTTCTTCGGCGCGAACTCTTCCAGGTAGACGGCGGCCAGCACGCCGACCGGCACCGCGATCAGGGCGGTGATGATCAGCATCAGGGCCGAGCCGACCACCGCGCCCAGCACGCCGGCCTGTTCGGGCTCGGTCGAGTCGGACCTGGTGAAGAAGCCGAAGTTGAAGCCGCCCTTGACGGTGCCGTCCTTCTCCAGCTGGTCCAGCCAGGCCAGTTGCTGGTTGTCGAGCTTGCGGTCTTCCTCGGCGGTCGAGCGCTTGATCTCGCCCTTGTAGTAGAGGTCGGCGTCGGCCTTGACCGGACCGGTGACCTCGATGGTCTTGCCGATCACCGACGGGTCGGCCTTGATCTTGTCGAGCAGCTGGAAGCCGAGATCGCGCGAGACCAGGTCCATGACCTTGCCCGAGGTCGTGCCCAGGTCGTCGTCCTGGATGTTCAGCTTCTTCATCACCGCCTCGGCGACGATGTAGTCGTAGTTGACCCCGTCCAGCGCCGTGCGGTCGATGCGGTCCGGGTTCAGATAGACCGGCACGCTGATCGAGTGGGTCTCGAAGGTGGTGTAGCCCTGGGCGACGATGCGGCCGACCAGCACGACCAGGAAGATCATCGCCACGACGATGGCGGCGATCCCTTGCGCCTTGAACCACATCTCCGAGCGGTAGCGCTTCTTCAGGCGCGCCTCGGCGGCCGAGAGCTGCGGGCGGGGACCCTGCTCGCGCGGGGCGGCGCCGGCGTTGATGGCGGCGTCAGTCATATTGTTCCCGATACTTCTGGACGATGCGCAGGGCGATGATGTTGAGCGCCAGGGTCACGACGAACAGCGTCAGGCCCAGGCCGAAGGCCGAGAGGGTCTTGGGGCTGTCGAACTCCTGGTCGCCGGTCAGCAGGGTGACGATCTGCACCGTGACGGTGGTGACCGTGTCCAGCGGGTTGGCGGTCAGCTTGGCCTGCAGGCCCGCGGCCATGGTCACGATCATGGTCTCGCCGACGGCGCGGGAGACGGCCAGCAGCATGGCGGCCATGATGCCCGGCAGGGCGGCGGGAAGGATGACCTTCTTGACCGTCTCGGACTTGGTGGCGCCCATGGCGTAGCTGCCGTCGCGCAGGCTCTGCGGCACGGCGTTGATGATGTCGTCCGACAGCGACGAGACGAACGGGATCAGCATGATGCCCATCACCACGCCGGCCACCAGGGCCATCTGGTTCTGGACCTGCATCAGGTACTGGGCGATCCCGTCCAGCGGGCCGCCGGCCATGCCCTCGCCGATCGCGTTGAAGCCGGCGCGGAACAGCGGGCCCACGGTCAGGGCGGCGAAGAAGCCGTAGACGACGGTCGGCACGCCGGCCAGCACCTCGAGCAGCGGCTTGACGATCGAGCGCACGCGGCGGTCGGCGTATTCCGACAGGTAGATCGCCGAGTAGAGGCCGACCGGCGCGGCCACCAGCATGGCGATCAGCATGATCAGGAAGGTGCCGGCGAACAGCGGCACGGCCCCGAAGGCGCCCGACGAGGCCACCTGGTCGGCGCGCATGGCGATCTGCGGGCTCCACTCGGTGCCGAACAGGAACGACAGCGGCGAGACGCTCTGGAAGAAGCGCCAGCTTTCCCAGACCAGCGACAGCACGATGCCCAGGGTGGTCAGCACGGCGGCGACCGAGCAGGCGATCAGCAGGCCGTTAATCCAGCCTTCGACGCGGTTGCGGGCCCGGAACTCAAGGCCCACCCGCGGCAGCGCCAGCAGCGCGCCGATCAGGGCCACCAGGGCGGCCAGGGCGATGGTGCTGTAGCGGACCGTGGCGGTGACCTTGCGCGACTCCTCGACCTTGGCGTCGAGGGCGGTCTTCAGGTCGCCTTCGTAGACGACTTCCGACGGCGCTTCCTTGGCCGCGATGGCGCGGGCGTCGCTGAAGAACACGTCCTGGCGGTCGGGGGTCAGCGAGGCGATGGCGGCCGGACGTTCGGCCTGCAGCACCGCTTCCTCGATGCGGCCGCCGAACACGGCGCCGAGCAGCAGGAGAAGCGCGGCCGGGGCGCCGGCCCACAGGGCGGCGTAGGCGCCGTAATAGTTGGGCAGCGAATGCAGGCGCACCGAAGCGCCGCCGGCGGCCTTGAGCGCCCGGCCGCGGCCGAGCAGGAACGCCGCCAGCGCGAACAGCGCCAGGAACAGGAGCGAGAGCCAGGTCAGCATGCGTGAAGCGGTCTTGCGCTGGATGCGAAGACGGCGCCCGTTGCACCGCCCCGCCCGTCAACCGATCTATGCCGGCCGGGCGACGACCTTATGCGACGTTTCTACGACAGTTTTACGACACCGCCCGGCGCGGGCTCTTCCGGCGCCGCGGAATCCTTGCCCTGCAAGGCCTTGGCCATCGGCAGGTAGACCCCGAAGGTGGCCCCCTCGCCCCGCACCGACTCCACGTGCAGGCCGCCGCGGTGGCGGTTGACGATGTGCTTGACGATGGCCAGGCCCAGGCCCGTGCCCTGCCGCTCGCCGCTCTTCTGGCCCTCGACGCGATAGAAGCGCTCGGTCAGGCGCGGCAGGTGCTCGCGGGCGATGCCCGGCCCCCGGTCGCTGACCCGCAGGCCGGCATAGAACTCCTCGACGTCGGAATGGTCGGGGGTCAGCAGCGACAGGCGCGCGGCGGCCGGATCGCGCGCGGCGACGGCCGTGGCCGGGGTCAGGCCGGGGAAGATCTCGACCCGCACCGTCCCGTCCTGGGGGGTGTACTTGATGGCGTTGTCGACCAGGTTCTGGATCACCTGGACGATCTGGTCGCGGTCGCCCTCGACCACGGCCGCGCCGCGCGGCGGCAGCACCGCGTCGAAGCCGACCTGCTTGTCACGGGCCTGCGGGGCCAGGGCGTCGATGACGTCCTGGGCGGCCATGGCCAGGTCGACGCGGCCGGCCGGGGCGATGTGCTCGTTCAGCTCGATCCGCGACAAGCTCATCAGGTCGTCGATCAGCCGCGACATCCGCTCGGCCTGGGCCTGCATGATGCCCAGGAACTTGTCGCGGGCGCCCGGGTCTTCCTTGGCGTGACCGCGCAGGGTCTCGATGAAGCCCGACAGCGAGGCCAGCGGCGTACGCAGCTCGTGGCTGGCGTTGGCCAGGAAGTCGGCGCGGGTGCGCTCGGTACGGCGCACGTCGGTCTCGTCGCGCAGCACCAGCAGGGCCAGGTGCGAGCCGGCCTCGTCGCGGCCCAGCGGCCGGGCCTGGGCGGTCCAGTCGCGCCCCTGCGAGCCGACGCCGGTCCATTCGACCGTGCGCTCGACGCCGCCGAACAGGGCCTCGTCCACCGCCTCCAGCACCTGCGGGCTGCGCACGGCGGTGACCAGCAGGGCGCCCTCGCGGATGCGAAAACGGTCGCGGGCGGCGGCGTTGGCGAACACGAAGCGCCGGCCGGTCAGGTCGTCGGCCTCTTCGGCGGCGATGACCATCAGGGGGTCTGGCAGGTTCTCGGTGATCACGGCGAAGGGCGGCGCGCGGTCGGCCGAGGCCGCGGCGGGCGCCAGGCTGAGCACGGAATCGTYGAGCCGCCGGCGCAGGCGCCGCAGAAGCATCACGCCGCCGACGCCCAGAAGGATCGCCGCCGGCAGGGCCACGCCCGGCCGCGCCGCGCCCAGGGCGGTCATGGCCACCAGCGCCGTCGGCCCGGCGGCCACCGCCGTCCATGCCCCGACCCAGCCTCCGGCCACGCCGCCCCCCCAGCGCTCAGGCGCGACGGGCGAGAGGGGAGAGACGGTGGGCATGGCGAGCGTTCGGGCTCCTGGAATGGGCGAAGGCCTCCCACGAAGGGGCGGGGCCAAGGCTCGTAGGCCAGTTTTGTGACGATGCGATGATTCGACGAACCAGATATGGCGCCGTCGCAGAGCATGGGATAGACGGGGAGCCCCCGGATGCGTGTCGGGTGCGGAAGTCACCGCAATTTCGCCGCAACCTGACGCAATCTGGGGATCGAGGGAATTCTCCTTAGGGTGGTCTGTTCGTATGCAGCGCAAGGTCCTGGTCGCGACGGTCGCGGCCGCTCCTCTGATGGCCATGGCCTTGGCCGCGCAGGCCGAGACGGTGGTGAACACCGCGCGGACCACGCCTATCGCCACCGGCTCGGCCGGGACGAACGGCGCGGCCGATGATGTCAAGATCGACACGGCCGGCTCGATCAGGCTGACCGCGTCCGGCGCGCTGGTGACGCTGAACAGCAACAATAAGGTCGCCAACAGCGGCACGCTGAGCACCCAGGGCGTCAACGACTCGACGGCGATCCTGATCAACGGCGGCACGACCGGCTCGGTGACCAACACCGGCACGATCACGCTCGACGAGGACTACACCCCGACCGACACCGACTCGGACGGCGACGTCGACGGCCTGTTCGCCCAGGGCTCCAACCGCTACGGCATCCGCCTGACCGGTCCGGGCGCCTTCACCGGCGACATCCTCAACCAGGGCTCGATTGTCATCGAGGGCAACAATTCGGCGGCCATCTCGCTGGAAAGCGCCCTCAACGGCAATCTGACGCTGGGCAACACCACCACCACGACCACCACGATCGCCGTCACCGGCAACAACAGCTACGGCGTGCGCGTGGCCGCTCCGGTCAGCGGCAAGGTCTCGATGACCGCCGGCAGCATCTCGGTGCTGGGCCAGAACGCCACCGGCTTCGCCGTCGACAGCGACGTCGGCGGCGCGGTGCTGCTGCAGGGCGCGATCACCGCGACCGGCTATCGCTACACCTCGCGCCCGACCGACAAGACCGTGCGCGACAAGCTCGACGCCGACGACCTGCTGCAGGGCGGCCCGGCCGTGCGCATCGCCGGCAACGTCGGCGGCGGCGTGTTCCTGGACATCCGTCCGGCCGACAACGACACCACCAAGACCGACGAAGACGGCGACGGCATCGAGGACGCCCAGGAAGGCAGCTCGACCCTGGCCGTCTACGGCGGCGCCCCGGCGCTGCTGATCGGTTCGGACACCGGCGCGATCAACATCGGCGTCATCGGCACGGGCGACAACGCCTACGGCCTGCGCGCCCGCGGCTCGATCACCGCCAACGGCGTCTATGACGGCATCGCCTCGACCGCCATCCAGCTGGGCGGCAACGCCGGCCAGACGACCACCATCGCCGGCGGCGCGCGCCTGGAGACCGTCATCACCTCGCAGGCCTACGAGGCCAACGCCAACGGCGTTCGGGTGACCGCCGGGGCCACGACGCCGGTGATCTACAACAGGGGCACGATCACCACCTACAGCGTCTCGGAAGGCGCGTTCGATTCGCGCGGCATCGTCGTCGAGGCCGGCGCCAACGTCCCGAGCATCCGCAACGCCGGCGTCATCAATTCGAACGTCGTCGGCGAGAAGGGCAGCGCCTACGGCGTCATCGACTATTCGGGCAACGTGACCTCGATCGAGAACACCGGCTCGATCATCGCGGCGATCTCGCCCACCGACGACGCCGACGACAAGGACGACGCCGACACCGATCCGACGAACGAGACGATCACCGGCAAGGCCGTGGCGATCGACGTCAGCCGCAACACCAGCGGCGTCACCCTGACCCAGAACGGCCTCAACGACGGTGACGACGGCGCCGATGGCGTGGCCGACCCCGACGCCGACGGCGACGGCGTGGACGACGCCGACGAGCCGGCGATCATCGGCGCGATCCGCTTCGGTTCGGGCGCCGACACCTTCAACGTGCTGAACGGCGCCGTGGTCGGCGACATCTCGTTCGGCGACGGGGCCGACACCTTCCGCATCGACGGCGGCGCGGCCGTCATCGGCGCGATCAGCGACAGCGACGGCCTGCTCGACATCAACATCGGCAAGGGCTCGCTGGGCCTGACCAACGCCCAGTCGATCAACATCTCGAACCTGAACCTGGGCGCCGAGAGCAAGCTGGTGTTCACCGCCGACCCGACCGCCGGCACGCACACCCGCCTGGTGGTCTCCGGCGCGGCCAACATCACCAGCGGCGCGCAGCTGGGCCTGCGCCTCAACAGCCTGCTGACCGACCCGACCTCGTACAACGTGATCTCGGCCGGCTCGCTGACCGCCGGCACCTTCGGCCAGGGCCTGCTGGACAACGCGCCGTACATGTACGTCGCCAGCGCCCGCGCCGACGGCAACGACGTCTATCTGGACGTGCGCCGCCGCACCGCCTCGGAAATCGGCCTGGCCCGCTCGGGCGCCGCCGCCTACGACACCCTGTTCGGTTCGCTGGCCGGCGACAAGGAAGTGGCCAACCTCTTCCTGGGCATCAACGACAAGGCCACGTTCCTCCAGAACTACAACCAGCTGCTGCCCGACCAGGGCGAGGGCATGTTCTCCACGCTGCAGAACATCAACCAGCAGATCTCGGCGGCCACCGCCGTGCGTCCCGATCCGGGCGACCGCTACGGCCCCGACAGCATCTGGGTGCAGGAAATCAACGGCCTGGTGCGCCGCGAGGACGGCCCGACCCTGGGCACCGACACCCAGGCCTTCGGCTTCGTGGCCGGCTACGAGGCCATGGGCGACGCGGGCGGCGCCCTGGGCGTGACCCTGGCCTACACCGCGCTGGAAGAGCACGACAACGTCGCCCAGGTGGGCGAGCAGACCACCGCCTCGGTGGTGCAGGCCGGCGTCTACTGGCGCCGTTCGGCCGGCCCCTGGCGCTTCAACGTCGGCGGCGGCGCGGGCTACGGCTGGTTCGACAGCACCCGCGTGCTGTTCATCCGCAACGCCAGCACCGGCGCGCTGGACGCCACCCGCCGGACCGACTCCGACTGGGGCGCGGTGACCGCCAACGCCTTCGCCGGCGCGGCCTACGAGGCCAAGCTGGGCCGCTTCTTCACCCGCCCCGAAGCGCGGATGGACTACACCTACCTGAACGAGGACGGCCACGAGGAGGTCGGCGGCGGCGACGTGCTGGACGGCATCATCGGCGCCCGCAAGTGGAGCAACCTCTCGGGCGACCTGGGCCTGGTCATGGGCGCCGACTTCGGTCGCGACGTGTGGCTGCGCCCCGAAGTGCGCGTCGGCTACCGCAAGACCATCGCCGGCAGCCTGGCCGACACCGTCGTGACCAAGAAGAACGGCAAGTACGTGCTGGAGGCCTTCGACAACCGCGAAGGCGCCCTGACCCTGGGCTTCGCCCTGCGGGCCGGCACGGCCATGTCCTACGTCGCCCTGGAAGGCGGCGCGGAAAGCACCAAGCGCCAGAAGCGCTACAACGTGAAGCTCACCGGCCGGACGATGTTCTGATCGACCGACCAAGGTGGAGTGAAAGGCCTCGCACAACGTGCGGGGCCTTTTTCTTTGGATCGTCCGCCTTCGGAGCGACACTTGGCCGCAGCGGCCAGCAAAACCAGACACTTGGGCCGTCAAAGCTCCGTTAGAGCCTGCCCGTTAATCCTGTTTTCCTTAGCACTAGGACGGCGGCCTCAAAGCCGCCGCGAGGGGAAGACCGTGACCATCAACCGCCTTGCCTCGCGCATGGCCCTGATCGCCTGCGTCTCGACGCTGGCGCTCGCGGGCGGCGCCCAGGCCCAGACGCCCGCGAGCGCCGACCAGCAGGCCCGCATCGAGGCGCTGGAAGCCCAGCTGAAGCTGCTGCAGCAACAGATCAACGAACTGAAGGCGGCCACCGTGGCCAGCCGTCCGGTCGCCACGGCCCCCGCCGCTGCAACCCAGGCGGCGCCGGTCCAGGTCCAGGTCGCCGCAGCCGCGCCGCCCTCCAAGCCCGCCTCGCCGCTGCCGGCCGCCACCGTCAGCATCGCCGCCGGCCGCCCGACCATCGCCTCCACCGACGGCGCGTTCACCGCCACCCTGCACGGGGTGATGCAGCTCGACACCGCTCACTACTTCCAGGACAAGGGCCTGCCGGCGGTGATCGGCAACGGCCGCGACCTCAACAGCGGCAGCAACTTCCGCCGCGCGCGCCTGGGCCTCGACGGCCGGTTCTTCAAGAACTTCGACTATTCGATCCTGCTCGACTTCGGCGGCAACGGGACCGACGGCCCCGGCATGCTCCAGGAGCTGTTCGTCCAGTACAACTACGCGCCGTTCAAGGTGCGCGTCGGGGCCTTCGCCCCGAACGTGGGCCTCAGCGACGCGGCGTCGCAGAACAGTGCGCTGTTCCCCGAGCGCGCGGCGATCGCCGAAATGGTGCGGGGCCTGGCCGCCGCCGACCGACGCTATGGCCTGCAGGTGCAGACCTCGGGCGAGAACTGGCTGCTGTCGGCCGCCGCCACCGGCGGCAAGAGCGGCGACGCCCAGACCTTCGACGAGCAGCAGGCCTATGTCGGCCGCGCCGCCTTCGCCCCGGTCAAGAGCAAGGACTGGCTGCTGCACCTGGGCGTCAACGGCGGCTACATCGCCACCCCGGCCCAGACGGCGGTGGGCGGCGCCTACGCCCTGACCCTGACCGAGCGGCCCGAACTGCGCGTCGACGGAACGACCCTGGTCTCGACCGGCGCCCTGGACGCCAAGAACCTGCGCCACCTGGGCGCCGAGCTGGCGCTGCAGCACAAGAGCCTGCTGATCCAGAGCGAGGTGTTCGACCTCGCGCTGGAACGGCGCAACGCCGCCGCGGGGGTCAGCGACCCGAAGTTCGGCGGCTGGTACGTCGAGGGCGGCCTGGTGCTGACCGGCGAGAGCCGCCGCTACAACGCCGCCACCTTCGCCTTCGACGCCCCCGCAATCGCCCATCCCTTCGATCCCAAGGCCGGCCAGTGGGGCGCCTGGGAGCTGGCGGCGCGCTATTCGGTGCTGGACCTGAACCACCACGAACTGGCCGCCCTGGCGGCCGACCGGGTGCGCGGCGGCGAGCAGACGATCTGGAGCGCGGGGGTCAACTGGTTCCCCAACTCGGTGACCAAGGTCTCGCTCGACTATCTGGACGTCGACATCGACCGGCTGGACCCGGCCGGCGGCGCGATCCCGCTCAGCCAGGGCTACCAGGCGGTCAACCTGCGCAGCCAGTTCGCGTTCTAGACCTTCGCGATGACGGGCCGGCCGCCGGCCCGTCGTTTCGCCTCCGCATGCATGGCGACGGCCCGAAGCGCTGTCGCCGAGCCCTCTTTCGGATCGAGCGATAACGTGCGTTCTTCCTCCAATGGGCGCTTCCCCTCGACTTAGACCGTCTACACGCTGGTTCCTCGGCGGCGTCACGATCTGCGCCTGGTTCCTGGGCGCGCCATTGGCCCCGTTTGCGTCGGCATACTTCTCGGTCGTCCCGCCGGGCCTGCATCTGGTTCTGTTTCTCGTCGCCATGGGGGCCCTGATGGCAGCCTGCCGATGCACGAGTTGCGGCCATCCCGTCTGGCTCAAGAGGCTGAAAGGCGGCGGCTATCTCATCGGAGGCTCCGGACGCGATTGCTCGCGTTGCGGAGGACCGATCTAGGGCGGATCGACATTCAATCGCTTGCCCCGATTTTTCACCGAGCATCCCCGCGAAGGCGGGGACCCAAGCCGAGTTCGCCGATAGTCCACGGCCGCGCCCAAGCCTGAACGTCAGCTTGGATCCCCGCCTTCGCGGGGAAAATCGGCCTGTTGGGCGTCGCGGTTGGATGAATGTCGATCCGCCCTAGTCGGTGGGTCAGGGCGCCTTTGAGGCCGCCCCTTTCTGATCCCCCCTTCAGAAACACTCGCGCGCGTTGCGGCGGCGCATCGGCCAAGGTCTGGGCGTCATTCCACGAGGACGCCCGATGACCCTGCTCCGCCTTCCTTCCCGTCGGGACCTCGCCCTCGGCGCCGGCGCCCTGGCGGCGGTTCCCGGCAGCGCGCTGGCCCAGAAGGCGCCCAAGGTCGTCACCTTGCTGAACGTCAGCTACGACCCGACGCGCGAGCTCTACCAGGACATCAACCCGGCCTTCGCCGCCTACTGGAAGCGCCGGGTCGGCCAGACGCTGGAGATCCGCCAGAGCCACGGCGGCTCGGGCAAGCAGGCCCGTTCGGTGATCGACGGGCTGCAGGCCGACGTCGTCACCCTGGCGCTGGCGGACGACATCGACCAGATCGCCGCCCGCGGCCTCACCGCCGCCAACTGGCAGTCGCGCCTGCCGCAGAACTCGGCCCCCTACACCTCGACGATCGTGTTCCTGGTCCGCAAAGGCAATCCCAAGCGGATCAAGGACTGGGGCGACATCGTCAAACCCGGCGTGCAGATCATCACCCCCAATCCCAAGACCGGCGGCGCGCCGCGCTGGGCGTATCTGGCCGCCTGGGCCTGGGCGCTGAAGCAGCCGGGCGGCGCCGACGCCTCGGCGCAATCGTTCGTGCGCCAGCTCTACAAGCAGGTGCCGGTGCTCGACAGCGGCGCGCGCGGCTCGATGACCACCTTCGCCCAGCGAGGCGTCGGCGACGTGCTGCTGACCTGGGAGAACGAAGCCCACCTGGCCCGCCAGGAGTTCGCCGCCGACGGGCTGGAGATCGTCTATCCGTCGCGCTCGATCCTGGCCGAGCCGTCGGTCGCCGTGGTCGACAGCGTGGTCAAGCGGCGCGGAACCCGGCTGATCGCCGAGGGCTATCTGAATTTCCTCTACAGCCCGCTGGCCCAGGACCTGATCGGCAAGCACCACTACCGGCCGCGCAATCCGCAGGCGGCGGCCAAGTACGCCGGCAAGTTCCCGAAGATCCCGCTGGCCACCATCGACGGCCAGTTCGGCGGCTGGAAGAAGGCCCAGGCCCGCCATTTCGCCGACGGCGGCGTCTTCGATCAAATCTACCGGCCGTGAGAGTCTTCTTGGGCGTGAAACCTACCTAGACAATAGGGTATGACGCCTCCGTCCGGTTCGTGCGTTAATCGCCCGGACCCATCGGAGCCAAGAGCGACATCGCCATGACCAACGCCTTCAAGTCTCCCACCCGGCGCGGCCTGCTCGGCGCGGCCGGCGCCGGCGCCGCCGCTCTCGGGGCCCCCGCCCTGCTGGCGAGCCAGGCCCAGGCCGCCGGGTCGCTGACCCTGCTGAACGTCAGCTACGATCCGACGCGCGAGCTCTACAAGGACATCAACGCCGCCTACGCCAAGTACTGGAAGGACAAGGTCGGCCAGACCCTGACCATCAACCAGAGCCACGGCGGCTCGGGCAAGCAGGCCCGCTCGGTGATCGACGGCCTGCAGGCCGACGTGGTCACGCTCGCTCTGGCCTACGACATCGACGAGATCGCCGACAGGGCCAAGCTGCTGCCGGCCAACTGGCAGTCGCGCCTGCCGCAGAACTCCACGCCCTACACCTCGACGATCGTGTTCCTGGTCCGCAAGGGCAACCCCAAGAAGATCAACGACTGGAGCGACCTGGTGAAGCCGGGCGTCGGCGTCATCACCCCCAATCCGAAGACCTCGGGCGGGGCGCGCTGGAACTACTTGGCCGCCTGGGCCTGGGCGCTGAAGCAGCCGGGCGGCAACCCCGCCAAGGCCGAGGCCTATCTGAAGGACCTCTTCAACCACGTGCCGGTGCTCGACACCGGCGCGCGCGGCGCCACCACCACCTTCACCCAGCGCGGCATCGGCGACGTGCTGCTGGCCTGGGAGAACGAGGCCTTCCTGGCGCTCGAGGAACTGCCGGGGCAGTTCGAGATCGTCGTGCCGTCGCGCTCGATCCTGGCCGAGCCGCCGGTGGCGCTGGTCGACCGGAACGTCGACCGCCACAAGACGCGCCTAGCCGCCACGGGCTACCTCAACTTCCTCTACAGCCCCCTGGCCCAGGACCTGATCGCCAAGCACCACTACCGTCCGCGCAACGCGGGCGTGGCCAAGAAGTACGCCGGCAAGTTCAAGCAAATCCCGCTGTCGACGATCGACGACACCTTCGGCGGCTGGAAGAAGGCGCAAGCCACCCACTTCGCCGACGGCGGCGTGTTCGACCGCATCTATCGTCCGAAGTAGGGGCGGCAGGCCGGGACGGAGGGGCGGCGGGTCTCCAGTGTGGCCCGCACGTCTCCAAACTTGACCATTGCCGACGCGGCGGTCCCCATGGGGCCGCCGCGTTTGCTTTTCCAGACACCCAAGCTTGGTCGGGAACCCGACCCATGACCGGGCGTTCAGGCGTTGACGGGGCGTCCACAGAACAAAGCCGGGGTCGGGCTCAGGAATGACGGATTATCTGAAGTCTCAGCGGGCGGGCGATCAGCTCGCGGCCGAGCACGGCATCGACGACCCTTTCGCCGCCGCCATCCGCGCCACCCGCATGGCCATGATCGTCACCGACGCCACCCAGGCCGACAATCCGATCATCTTCGCCAACGACGCCTTCCTGCGGCTGACCGGCTACGCGCGCTCGGAGGTGATCGGCCGCAACTGCCGCTTCCTGCAGGGGCCCGACACCAGTCCCGCCGCGATCGGCGACCTGCGCCTGGCCATCGCCTCGGGCGAGGACATCGCCATCGACATCCTCAACTACCGCAAGGACGGCAGCACGTTCTGGAACGCGCTGTACCTGTCGCCGGTGCGCAACAAGCTGGGCGAGATCATCTACTTCTTCGGCTCGCAGCTGGACGTCAGCGACAAGAAGCAGACCGAGCTGCACCTGCGCGAGACCCGAAGCGACCTGGAGGACGCCGTCGAGGCGCGCACCCGCGAGCTGTCCCAGGCCCTGGAGCAGAAGACCGCGCTGCTGCACGAGGTCGACCACCGGGTGAAGAACAACCTGCAGCTCATCTCGTCCCTGCTGCTGCTGCAGAACCGGCGCGAGAAGGAGCCGGCGGTCAAGCACAGCCTGCGCGGCATGCTGGAGCGGGTGAACGCCATCGCCACCGTCCACCGCCGGCTGTTCCAGAGCGAGGACGTCGAGCGGTTCGACGTCTCGGCCTTCGTGCGCGACCTGGTCTCGGACATGGCCGGCTCGGCCGCCCGCGACGAGATCCGCGTCAGCCTGGACCTGGAACGGGTGGACGTGCCGGCCTCGAAGGCCGCGCCGCTGGCGCTGGTGATCAGCGAACTGTTCTCCAACGCCCTGCGCCATGGCTTCCCGGAGGGGCGTTCGGGCCACATCTCGGTATCGATCACTCGCACGAATGGCGAGTTTCGGATCGAAATCGCTGATGACGGCGTTGGAATGCCAGAAGGGGCCCGCACCTCGGGTTTCGGACTGACCATCGTCCAGTTGCTGTGCCAGCAGCTGAAGGCGCGGTCCGAAACCACCGCAGCCGGACCCGGAACCCGCGTCGTCGTCAACCTGCCCGTCAACGGCGCGCATCATTAGGAACCGTCAGACCCATGCCAGGGCGCGCGTTGGATGTGTTGATCGTCGAGGACGAGGTGCTGCTGGCCGCGGAGCTGGAGTTCCTGGTCCAGGAGGTGGGCTACCACCCCGTGGGCTGCGCCATGAGCTCCGACGAGGCCGTCGACCTGGCCAAGTCGCTGCATCCCGATCTGGCCCTCGTCGACGTCCACCTGCGCGACGGCCCCACCGGCGTGGAGGTGGTGCGCAAGATCCACGACGACTGCGGCTGCGTGGCCCTGTTCATGACCGCCAACGTCAAGCGCCTGCCTGAAGACTTCGCCGGCGCCTGCGGGGTGATCGGCAAGCCCTATTCCGAGCACGGCGTGAAGACCGCCCTGGCCTACCTGGCCGTCTGCCTGGAAGAGGGCCATGCGCCCGGCCTGCCGCCGGTCGGCCTGGAACTGGCCCCCGCCTTCGCGCAGCGCTGGGGCCTGACCGAAATGCCGCGCTCGGCCTGATGGCCGACGCCCACCCGGTCGCCGTCGTCGTCGGGACCGCCGCGGCCCTGCTCTCCATCGCCAGCTTCGCCCCGCAGATCGTCAAGATCCTGCACGACAAGGACGCCTCGTCGGTGTCGCTGCGGACCTATGTGGTGACCGTGGCCGGCTTTTCCTGCTGGCTGGCCTACGGCCTGAT
Organism: Caulobacter sp. 10L414; assembly: GCF_056395525.1. Classification (NCBI taxonomy): domain Bacteria; kingdom Pseudomonadati; phylum Pseudomonadota; class Alphaproteobacteria; order Caulobacterales; family Caulobacteraceae; genus Caulobacter; species Caulobacter sp. 10L414. Next base: position 55,930 of record NZ_JBFTJR010000009.1, on the reverse strand, counting down.
GATCAGGGCCTGGCCGGTCGCGCTGTCGAACCTGGCCTGCCTTGCGATGTCGGCCGCCGTGCTGGCGCTCAAATGGCGCTACGGGCGCGGACGATCCGGGGCCGACGCCAAAGGGTGAACCTAGTCAAAGGGTGACAGGGGGGGCGGGGTCCGCTATCGAGGCGCGCCTATTTTCGCGCACCAGGACCACCGCCTTTGACCAACGTCGCCGAGGAAGCTGGCTGGGCCACCGCCAAGACCCTGGCCGAGGCCCTGCCCTACATCCAAATCTACGATCGCGAGACGGTCGTGATCAAGTACGGCGGCCACGCCATGGGCCAGGAAGAGGTGGCCAAGCTGTTCGCCGCCGACGCCGTGCTGCTGAAGCTTCTGGGCGTGCATCCCGTGGTGGTCCACGGCGGCGGTCCGCAGATCAGCCGCATGCTCGACAAGGCCGGCGTCAAGTCGACCTTCATCGACGGCCTGCGCGTCACCGACGAAGCCACGATGGAAGTGGCCGAGATGGTCCTGTCGGGGGCCATCAACAAGGAAATCGCCAACTGGATCACGCTGGCCGGGGCTGAAGCCGACGTGCGCGGCGTGGGCCTGTCGGGCAAGGACGCCCGCCTGATCACCGCCGAGAAGGTGACCCGGACCAAGAAGGATCCGGACAGCAACATCGAGCAGGTCGTCGACCTGGGCTTCGTGGGCGAGCCGACCAAGGTCGACCCGCACCTGATCCAGGCGCTGCTGACCTCGGAAACCGACTACATCCCGGTGATCGCCCCGATCGGCGTCTCCGAGCAGGGCGAGACCTTCAACATCAACGCCGACACGGTGGCCGGCGCCCTGGCGGGCGCACTGAAGGCCAAGCGGATGCTGATGCTGACCGACATCAAGGGCGTGCTCGACGCCGACGGCGAGCTGATCCGCGAGATGACCATCGACCAGGCCCGGCAGCTGATCGCCGACGGCGTGGCCACCGGCGGCATGATCCCCAAGCTCGAGAACGCCATCCACGCCGTGGAGAGCGGCGTCGAAGCCGTGGTCATCCTCGACGGCCGCCGCCCGCACGCCATGCTGGTGGAACTGTTCAGCGAGCACGGCGCGGGCACGCTGATCTCGAAATGACCTCAGAGAACCTCCCCCTTTGGGGGAGGAGGCCCGCAGGGCCGGAGGGGGGCCGTTCTCAGCTTCCGCCGCGCCAAGGTCCCTCCCCCCTCCGTCGGCTTCGCCGCCACCTCCCCCAGAGGGGGAGGATCTGATGGTCGCCGACCTCACCCACGTCGACACCTGGCTGTTCGACCTCGACAACACCCTGTACCCGGCCGAGACCGAGTTCATGGGGCTGATCGAGGGCCGGATGACCGACTTCGTCGAGCGCTTCACGGGCCTGCCCCGGGAAGAGGCCCGGGCGCTGCAGAAGAAGTACTATCTGGAGCACGGCACCACCCTGGCCGGGCTGATGACCTATCACGGCATGGACCCCGCCCAGTTCCTGGAGGAGGTGCACGACGTGTCGATGGAGAACCTGGTCCCCGACCAGGCGCTGCACGACGCGATCGCGGCCCTGCCCGGCCGGCGGCTGGTGTTCACCAACGGCTCGCTGGGCCATGCCGAGCGGGTGCTGGGGCACCTGGGGCTGCGCGACCTGTTCGGCGACGTCTTCGCCATCGAGACCGCCGACTACATTCCCAAGCCGTCGCTGGCGACCTTCGACAAGATCACCAAGCTTCACGCCATCGATCCGCCGACCACGGCCTTCTTCGAGGACAGCGAGAAGAACCTCGTCCCGGCCGCGCGGCTGGGCATGACCACCATCCTGGTCGGCGCCCACGCGGCCGCCTCGACCTCCGAACACGTCCACCATCGCACCAACGACCTCGCCGGGTTCCTGAGCTCGGCGCGCCTGAAGGGAACCTCGTAAATGACCGGCCTTACCCTCGCCGACCTGCAGACCGAGATCGAAGCCGCCTGGGAAGCCCGCGACGGCGTTTCGACCGCCACCACCGGCCCGGTGCGCACCGCCGTGGAGGAAGCCCTGCTGCTGCTCGACAGCGGCAAGGCCCGCGTCTCGGAAAAGATCGACGGCGAATGGACCACCCACCAGTGGCTGAAGAAGGCCGTGCTGCTGTCGTTCCGCCTGAACCCCAACACCGTCATGCGCTCGGGCGCCCTGGGCGGCGGCGTGGGTCCGTGGTGGGACAAGGTGCCCAACAAGTTCGACGGCTGGGAAGCCCCGCAGTTCGAGGCCGGCGGCTTCCGCGCCGTGCCGGGCGCCATCGTCCGTCGCGGCTCGCACATCTCCAAGAACGTCATCCTGATGCCGTCGTTCGTGAACATCGGCGCCTTCGTCGATGAAGGCACCATGGTCGACACCTGGGTGACGGTCGGCTCGTGCGCCCAGATCGGCAAGCACGTCCACCTGTCGGGCGGCGTCGGCATCGGCGGCGTGCTGGAGCCGCTGCAGGCCAACCCGACCATCATCGAGGACAACTGCTTCATCGGCGCCCGCTCGGAAGTCGTGGAAGGCGTGGTCGTCGGCGAGGGCAGCGTGCTCTCGATGGGCGTCTACCTGTCGGCCTCGACCAAGATCGTCGACCGCAAGACCGGCGAGATCCACATCGGCAAGGTGCCGCCCTACAGCGTCGTGGTGCCGGGCAGCCTGCCCGACAAGAACGGCGGCCCGAGCCTGTACTGCGCCGTGATCGTCAAGACGGTCGACGCCCAGACCCGCTCGAAGACCTCGATCAACGACCTGCTGCGCGACTGATCGCACGAAGGGGGCGGCCGTGAATGAAACACTGGCCGCCCTGCGCGCCGGCGACCTGGCCGGCGCGACGAGGCTGGACCTGTCCGGCGCGGACCTGAACGCGCTGCCGCCGGAGGTCTTCGGCCTGGCCGACACGCTGGAGGTGCTGGACATCGGCCGCACCGCCATCTCGGCCCTGCCCCATGACTTTTCGCGCCTGAAACGGCTGAAGGTGCTGTTCGCCTCCGGCGCGCCGTTCGAGCGCCTGCCCGAGGCCATCGGCGACTGCGCCGCCCTGAGCCAGGTCGGCTTCCGCGGCTGCGGGATCGCGGAGGTTCCCGCCGAGGCGCTGCCGCCGGCCCTGCGCTGGCTGACCCTGACCGACAACCGCATCAAAGCCCTGCCGGCCGCCCTGGGCGAGCGCCCCCTGCTGCAGAAGCTGATGCTGGCCGGCAACGGGCTCTCGGCCCTGCCCGAGAGCCTGAGCCAGGCGTCGAACCTGGAACTGCTGCGCATCGCCGCCAACCGCTTCGAGGCGCCGCCGGCCTGGCTGGCGCGGCTGCCGGCGCTGGCCTGGCTGGCCTGGGCGGGAAATCCCTTCGACACGACGACCGGCGCGCTCGCCCCGCCGGTCGCCTGGAGCGACCTTTCCGTCGGCAAGGCCCTGGGGCGCGGCGCCTCGGGCGACGTGTTCGAGGCCGGATGGCGCGGCGGCCGCGCGGCGCTGAAGCTGTTCCGCGGCGCGATGACCAGCGACGGCCTGCCCGAGCGCGAGATGGCCGCCTGCCTGGCGGCGGGGCCGCATCCCAACCTGACCGGGGCGCTGGGCCGCATCGAGGGTCACCCGGACGGCGCCGAGGGCCTACTGATGCCGCTGCTGCCCGAAGGCTGGCGGGTGCTGGCCGGCCCGCCCAGCCTGGAGAGCTGCAGCCGCGACGTCTATGCGGCCGACCTGTCGCTGTCCCTCGACGTCGCCCGACGCATCGCCCACGACGTGGCCGCCGGCGCGGCCCACCTGCACGCTCGGGGCCTGCAGCATGGCGATCTCTACGCGCACAACGTGCTGTGGGACGGGCGCGACGGCGCCGCCGTGCTCAGCGACCTGGGCGCGGCGGCCTTCCTGCCGGCCGGCGAGGCGACGCGCTGGACGCCGCTGGACGTGCGGGCCTTCGGCCTGCTGCTGGGCGAGGTGCTGGATCGCGTCGACGGCGAGGTCCCCGCCGACCTGCGCGCCCTGGAGGCGGCCTGCATCCAGCTGGACGGCGCCGCCCGCCCGTCGATGGCCGACGCCCTGACGGCGCTTTCCTGACGGCGCGAGGCAGACTCTAGTAGCCGCATGCGCGCCCTCACCGACCGCCTGAAACCGATCTTCGCCTTTTCCGGCCGCACCTCGCGGCTGGGCTACTGGCGCACCCAGGCGGGCCTGGCGCTGGCCACCGCCGTGGTGCTGACCCTGACGGTGCTGGCCACCCAGGCCGGCGGCTGGCTGGGCGCGGTTCCCAGCCTGCTGTTCCTGCCGGTGCTGGTCGCGGGGCTCGCCGTCGCCGTGCGCCGCCTGCACGACCGGGGCAAGCCGGCTTGGTGGATAGCCGTCTTCGCCGCCGGCCCCTACGCGCTGAGCGGCCTGGCCAGCGGGCTCTACGCCGGCGACTCCGTGCTGATCCTGGCCGCCCCGCTGCTGGCCCTGGCGGCGCTGGGCCTGTCGATCTGGGCCTGGGTGGAGCTGGGCTTCCTGCGCGGCGCCCGCGGCGACAACCGCTACGGCGCCGAGCCCGCCCGGCGGTAAGGGGGAAGGGTCGGATCAACGCGCCAACTGTCACCGAGCTTCCCCGCGAAAGCGGGGATCCAAGCGGCGTGCCAGGAGAGGGCGCGGCCGTGCGCGACCCGCAGACTCCGCTTGGGTCCCCGCCTTCGCGGGGAAAGACGGGGTTGGAGATGGCGGTCGGTTGATGCTCCGCTCGCCCCCTAGCGGGTGGCCTCGTGGACTTCCTTCTTGGCGGCCTGGCCGGCTTCCTTGCTTTCGCGGGTGATGTCCTTGCCGGCTTCCTGGGCGGCGTCGCCGGCCTTGGCGCCGGCCACCTTGGCCGCGTCGACGGCGTCGCCCGCGGCGGCCTTGAGCTCGGCGGCGGTCTCCTTGCTGCTTTCCTTCAGCGCCGTGCCGGCTTCCTTGACGTCCGGGTCGTTCTTGATCTCGTTGGCGGCGTCCTTGATGTCCTGGCCGGCGGCGCTGGCGCCTTCCTTGATCTGCTGGGCGTGCTGGTCCGAACAGGCGGCGGCCGACAGGGCGAGAACCGAGGCGGCGATCAGGGCGAGGGTGCGCATCTGGTGTTCCTCCGACGATCTGGGTTGCGAAGAGTCGGGCAGAGAACGGCGCGGCCAAGGTCGAGGTTCCGACTCTGCTGCCCGCACGGCTTTCCCCCGGGGCTTCCGGCGGCTAAACCCCCGCCATGCGCATCGCCTTTCTCGGAACGCCCGATTTCGCCGTCGCCTGCCTGGCCGAACTGGTCGCCAGCGGCCACGAGATCGCCTGCGTCTATTCCCAACCCCCCGCCCCGCGCGGTCGCGGCCAGGAACTGAAGCCCTCGCCGGTCCACGCCTTCGCCGAAGGCCTGGGGTTGCCCGTGCGCACGCCGGTCTCGATGAAGACAGCCGAGGAGATCGAGGCCTTCAAGGCGCTGGACCTGGACGCCGCCGTCGTCGTCGCCTTCGGCCAGATCCTGGTCAGGGACGTGCTGGAGGCCCCGAAGCTGGGCTGCTTCAACCTGCACGCCAGCCTGCTGCCCCGCTGGCGCGGCGCGGCCCCGATCCAGCGGGCGATCATGGCCGGGGATCCCGTGACGGGCGTCCAGGTGATGCGGATGAGCGAGGGCCTCGACGAGGGCCCCGTCCTGCTGTCGGAGACCGTGCGCATCGACGCGCTGGACACGGTGGCCAGCCTGCACGACCGCCTGGCGGCCGTCGGCGCGCGCCTGCTGCCCGTGGCCCTGGCCGCCATCGAGCGCGGCGGCGCGGTCGAGACCCCGCAGGCCGAAGAGGGCGTCACCTACGCCAAGAAGATCAAGCCAGCCGAGGCCCGCATCGACTGGACGCGGACCGCCGCCGAGGTCGACCGCCACATCCGCGGCCTGTCGCCCTTCCCCGGCGCCTGGTTCGAGGCCCCGTCGGAAAAGGGCCCGGTGCGGGTGAAGGCCCTGCTGTCGAAGGTGGAGGACGCCGAGGGCGCGGCCGGAACCGTGCTGGACGACGCCTTGCTGATCGCCTGCGGCGAAGGCGCGGTGCGCCTGCTCAAGGCCCAGCGCGAGGGCAAGGGCGTGCAGGAGGCCGAGGTCTTCGTGCGCGGCTTCCCGCTGGCGGCCGGGACGGTCCTGGCCTGATGCCCCGCTACCGCCTCCTCGTCGAGTACGACGGCCGTCCCTATTCGGGCTTCCAGGCCCAGGCGACCATGCCCAGCGTGCAGGGGGCGATCGAGGCGGCGGTGAAGGCCTTCAGCGGCCAGGAGCTGCGCATCGCCGCGGCCGGACGCACCGACACCGGCGTGCATGCGACGGGCCAGGTGGTGCATGTCGATCTGGAGCGCGACTGGCCGGCCCAGACGGTGATGAACGCCCTGAACGCCCACCTGACCCGCGAGGCGGTGTCGATCCTCGACGCGACCATCGCGCCGGAAGGCTGGCACGCGAGGTTCTCGGCCAACGAGCGGCGCTACCTCTACCGCATCCTCAACCGCCGCGCCCCGCCGGCCCTCGACAAGGGCAAGGTCTGGCACATGAAGAAGGACCTCGACCACGAGGCCATGCATGCGGCGGCCCAGGCCCTCATCGGCCTGCACGACTTCACGACCTTCCGCGACATGCACTGCCAGGCCCAGAGCCCGATGAAGACCCTCGACGTCGCCCGCGTGCGGCGGGTGGGCGAGGAGATCCATCTCGACTTCGAGGCCCGCTCGTTCCTGCACCGCCAGGTGCGCTCGATGACCGGCACGCTGGTCGAGGTGGGCGCGGGCCGCTGGGCGGTGGACGACGTCAGGAAGGCCCTGGAGGCCAGGGACCGCCGCGCCTGCGGGCCCGTGGCGCCGGCCGACGGGCTGTACCTGGTGGGCGTGGGCTACGAGGCGTAAGGGCCCGCGGCCTCCGCCGGCTCGACATCCGGCGAAGGCCGCGAGGAACCGAAGGCCGACCGAAATCGGCCCTCGGGTGAAAGTCCCGTAGGTGGAGGGAACCGGGACTTTCGAAACGCTTAGTCCTTGGAGACCCGCTCGGCGATCCAGATCGATCCCAGCGCCAGCATGAACACGCCGAAGGCGGCGAGGACAAAACCGAGATAGGCGAGCTGGGCGATCGGCATGGCGGGCTCCATCGGGGAACGGATGGAGGTTGCGCCTGCCGGCGACGGGGCGCCTTGATCTGGGTCAAAGGCCGGGACCCCCAAAAAACACGCCCGTCATTCCCGCCCTTGTGGCGGGAACCCCTCTATCAGCCGCAAGGACGGCTGGGGCGGCGTGCTCAGCACGCCGCTTGCGTCTCACGTATCAGCGGCGCCAGGGCTTCCCGCCACAAGGGCGGGAATGACGGGAGAGAAAAGGAGGAGCCCCTACAGCACCGAACAGTTCGTCAGCTGGGCGAAGGCCTCCAGCGCGCTGGCGCCGACCACCGAAGTGCCGAAGCGGTCGAGTTCGGGCGACCAGACGGCCACCGTCGCCTTGCCGGGCACGACGGCGACGATCCCGCCGCCGACGCCGCTCTTGGCCGGCAGGCCGACGCGGTAGGCGAAGCTGCCGACGCTGTCATAGATGCCGCAGGTCAGCAGCAGCGCGTTGAGGCGCCGGGTCAGCCGCTCGGGGAAGATCGTCTCCTGCACCACCGGCGAGAAGCCGCCGGCCGCCAGCGGCAGGAAGGCGCGGGCCAGCTGGCGGCAGCTCATGGTCAGGGCGCACTGGCGGCAATAGGCGGCGACCACGGCTTCCGGGTCGTGGCGCACCGTGCCCTTGCCGCGCATCAGGTTGGCGATGGCCCGGTTCTGCCAGGCGTTATCGAGCTCGGAGGCGGCCACCGCCTCGTCGATCTCCACGGGACCATCCGCCAGGAAGCCGGCGAAGCCGCGCACCAGGGCGGCGGGATCCTTGACCTTGTCGAGCAGGATGTCGGTCACCGCCAGGGCGCCGGCGTTGATGAACGGATTGCGCGGAAAGCCGCCTTCGGCCTCCAGCAGCGAGAGGTGGTTGAACGGCGTGCCCGAGGGCTCCTTGCCCACCCGCGTCCAGACCTCGTCGCCGATGCGGTTGAGCGCCAGGCCCAGAGACAGCACCTTGGTGATGCTCTGGACCGAAAAACCCTCGTCGGCGTCGCCGATCACGTGCTCGCCGCCGTCGACCGTGCGCACGGCCATGCCGAACCTGGTCCCCGGCACGGTCGCCAGCTGGGGGATGTAGTCGGGCACGCGGCCCTTGCCGAAGTGCGGCTTCACCAGCACGGCGACCTCGGCCAGGACTTCGTCGATGGAGAGCTCGTTCATGTGGGCGCGCCTCCTCCCCTCAGTTCGTCATCCCGGCCGAAGCGCAGCGTAGAGCCGGGACCCAGGGGCCGCCGCATTGCGCTTGGCCCCTGGGTCCCGGATAAGCCCTTCGGGCTTTCCGGGATGACGGCCGCTCTGGGCTTGAACGGTCAGCCCGAAAACGCCTCGAAATAGCGCCGGATCAGCGCGGTGTAGGCGCCGGCCAGCTGGCGGACCTCTTCCACCGGCACGCGCTCGTCGACCTGGTGCATGGTCGAGCCGACCAGGCCGAACTCGACCACCGGGCAGAGACTGCGGATGAAGCGGGCGTCGCTGGTGCCGCCGGTGGTCGACAGTTCCGGCACGCGGCCGGTGGCGTCGCCCACGGCGCCGACGATCACGTCGGTGAAGGCGCCCGGCTCGGTCAGGAAGGCCTCGCCGCTGATCTTGCACAGCGCCTCGACCCGGCCCGAGAACCCCTCGGCGGCCTCGCGGCACTCGTGCTCGATCCAGGCGGCCAGGTCCTTGCCCTTGTGGGCCGGGTTGAAGCGGATGTTGACGCGGGCCTTGGCGCTGGCGGGGATGACGTTGGTGGCCGGGTTGCCGACGTCGACCGTGGTGACCTCCAGGTTCGACGGCTGGAAGCCGGTATAGCCCTCGTCCAGCACCCGGGCCTGCAGGCGCGAGAGGATGTCGACCATCACCGGGATCGGATTGGCGGCGCGATGCGGATAGGCCACGTGGCCCTGCTTGCCGTCCACCGCGATCCAGGCGTTGATGCTGCCGCGGCGGCCGATCTTGACCATGTCGCCCAGCAGGTTGGCCGAGGTGGGCTCGCCGACGATGCAGTGGTCGATGATCTCGCCTTCGGCGGCCAGGGCCTCGACGACCTTGACCGTGCCGTCCTCGGCCACGCCTTCCTCGTCGCCGGTGATCAGGAAGCTGATCGAACCGGGGACTTCCTCGGTGTGGGCCACCGCCGAGACGAAGGCGGCGATGGCCGACTTCATGTCGACCGCGCCGCGGCCGTAGAGCACCCCGTCCTTGATCTCGGCTTCGAACGGGCCGGCGGTCCAGGCCGCGTCGTCGCCCACCGGCACCACGTCGGTGTGGCCGGCGAAGCAGAGGTTGGGCCGCGCCGTCCCGCGCTTGGCGTAGAGGTTCTCGATCTCGCCGAACTTCATGCGACGGCACGCAAAGCCCAGGCCTTCCAGCTGTCGCTGCAGCACGTCCATCGCGCCCTCATCGGCGGGCGTGACGGAGGGGCGGCGGATCAGGGCCTGGGCGAGCTCGACGGGGTCGATGCTGACGGAAACGGGCGCGGGGCTGGTCATGCTGCAGGCTTTAGGCTTCCCATCGGCGGGACGCAAACCCAGCACGATCCTTTAAAGGCCGACCATGCCCAAGATCGACATCGACCAGGCGCCCACCCGTCACGGCACGGCCTATCCAGCGCCCTTCGACCAGCCCTGCCGGGCCCGCAAGCGCTGGAAGCTGGGCGACGCGGCGGGCCTCACGCAGTTCGGGGTCAACCTGATGCGGCTGGAGCCGGGAACCTGGTCCAGCCAGCGCCACTGGCACACCGCGGAGGACGAATTCGTCTGGGTGGTCGAGGGCGAGGTGGTGCTGGTCGAGGACCCCCAAGGAGAGAATGGGGGCGAGACGATCCTGCGGGCCGGCGACTGCGCGGGCTTCAAGGCCGGCGTTCCCAACGGCCACCAGATCCAGAACCGCTCGGACGCGCCCGCCGTGCTGCTGGAGATGGGCTCGCGGCGGCCGGAGGAAGACGGCTGCGACTATCCCGACCTGGACCTCGTCATCCATCCCGGCGAGGAGACCTATCGCCATCGGGACGGGACGCCGTACGTGACGGAGAGCGGGCGCAAGCGATAGGGGCGAAGTTATCCACAGGGCGCCGATCTCACCTTCTCCCAGAGGGAGAAGGAGGGGCCCGCGCCGCAGGCGTGGGAGGATGAGGGGTTAGGGACGGTCGACGGCGTGCCGGCACGCCGGCTGGCGGCGTAACCCCTCACCCTCCCGCCGCTATGCGGCGGGCCCCTCCCTCTCCCCTCCGGGAGAGGGTCTATCCCCGTCCGCTGGGCAGCTGACTTCAACGAATTCAACATCCTAAACGAAAACGCACGTTTCCTATCCGACGCCCTCGAACCGGCCTCATGCTTGTCCGCATGACCAGCGAAACCTCCCGCGCCTGGTGCGCGAAGATCCAGCAGCGGCTGATGGCGGCGATGGATGAGCTTTGGGCCGCGATGGAGGAAGGCCTCGACCGCGAGGCCTTGCGCAAGGCGTCCGAGAAGGTGCGGCTGCTGGGCCAGATGGCCGGCACGGTGCGCAAGATCGTCCAGGCGCTGCCGCCCGAACGCACGGCGAGGACGGCGGGCGATTGGCGGCTCCCGACGCTGGAGGCGGAAACCGCGTCGCCCCGGCCCGAGCGCAAGATCGACGCCCTGAAGGGCGGCGCGCGGGGGTGGCTGTGAGCACGGACGCCTCGTCCCGATACCGCCGTTCACCCGCGCTCTTGCAAGCTCCGCAGACGGAACCATATGTCGGGCACGGGCGCTGAATTTACAGACCCGAAACGGACCAGAAACACGCCATGGCGGCCAAGGCCCTCATCGCTCTCGCCATCGTCGCGGCCATCGCGGTCGGCCTGCTGCTGCCCATCCCGGGCCGCTCCCACAAGGCCGAGGCGACCCAGTCGCAGATCGAGACCATCGACATCAACGGCGGCTGAGGCGTCGGCAGGCGCTCCCCATCTTCGTCATCCCGGCCGGAGCGTAGCGAAGAGCCGGGACCCAGGGGCGGACGCATTGCGCCGGCCACAGCCTGTTCGGAACCGACGTCAGAGCCCAGCCCCCTGGGTCCCGGGTCTGCGGACCGCTTCGCGGTCCTTCGCCCGGGATGACGAGCGTGGGCGGACTGGGAGCCTAAGGCCGCCCCTGCCTGGCCAGGTCCTCGGTCCGTGCCGCGCAGCCCTTTAAGGTCGTCCCGTCCAGCCAGACCTCGGCCGCGTGGCTGAACACACGGTCGGACATGCCGTCCGAGCACGGCTGCGGCGTCAGGCGGAAGACCAGACGGTGGCCCTCCGCGCCCGCTTCGCCCGGCTGCTCGGCGTCCCAGACGCCTTGCTCGCCGTCGATGCGCACGCCGGGATTGGACAGGCTGACCGCCCCGCCCTCCATGCGGTCGAGCGTCAGCGCGCCCTCGCGCACCTTGCCGGCCCAGAACGGCTCGGTTCCCACCAGATCGAAGTCGCCGGCGTAGTCGGCCCCGGGCGCGGCCCCGGCCGGGGCATCGGCGGGCGCCGAGGTCGCCCCCTCGGCCGCGCCCAGGGGTCCGTCGCCGCATCCGGCCAGCAACAGGCAGGCGACGACGACGGCGGTGGATCGGATCATGCGGGCGCTATCCTCGAAGCGGCGGCTCAAGCTAATCTGCCCGGTACGATGAATCACAACGCCCGCCCCGTCTTCTATGAATTCTTCGCCGGCGGCGGCATGGCCCGCATCGGCCTCGGCGAAGGCTGGAATTGCGCCTTCGCCAACGATTTCGACCCGGTGAAGGCGCAGACCTATCGCGCCAACTTCGCCGACGCCGACGATCACTTCCACACCGGCGACGTCTTCAAGCTGGAGGCGGCCGACCTGCCGGGCCAGGCGGACCTGGCCTGGGCGTCCAGCCCCTGCCAGGACTTCAGCCTGGCCGGCGCGCGGGCGGGCCTGCACGGCGGACGCTCATCGGCCTTCTTCGGCTTCTGGCGGCTGATCGAGGCGCTGGAGGACGAGGGCCGCGCGCCGACCACCATCGTCATCGAGAACGTCGTGGGCCTTCTGACCTCGCACCGGGGCGAGGACTTCACCGCCCTTTGCCAAGCCCTGGCCGACCAGGGCTATCGCTTCGGCGCGCTGGAGATCGACGCGGCCTGCTTCACCCCGCAGTCGCGGCCCCGCGTCTTCGTGGTCGCCACCCGCGCCGACACGGATGGCCTGACCGGCCAGGGCCCGTTCCACAGCCGCGCCGTGCGCGAGGCCGCCGCGTGCCTGCCGCAGGCGCTGAAGGATCGCTGGCTGTGGTGGGCCCTGCCCGCCCCGCCGGCCCGCAACACCGATCTTTCGACCGTGCTCGAGCCCGACGACGCCGTCGAGTGGCGCAGCGACGAGGCCACCACCGCCCTGCTGGAGCTGATGGCCCCGGCCCACCGCGCCTCGGTGGACGCCCGCATCGCCTCGGGCGAACGCGCCGTCGGCGGCGTGTTCCGCCGCATGCGCGGCGGCGAGCAACGAGCCGAGGTACGCTTCGACGGCGTGGCCGGCTGCCTGCGCACCCCGCGCGGCGGCTCCTCGCGCCAGACGCTGCTGGTGATCGACAAGGGAACCGTGCGCTCGCGCCTGGTCAGCCCGCGCGAGGGCGCCCGCCTGATGGGCCTGCCCGACAGCTACGCCCTGCCCAAGAGCGCCACGGCCGGCCTGCACGTGATCGGCGACGGCGTGGCCGCCCCGGCCGTGCGCTGGCTGGCCGAGCATCTTTTGACTCCGCTGGCTGCCAGGAAAACTGCGGCCCTGGCGGCCGAATAGGTCGCTGACAGGCCAATCCCCACGGCCTAAGGTGGAGATCACCCAAGGGTCGAAATTCAAACGCTCCGAGAGATCACCATGGACGACGCTTCCAGCCTGTACGACGCCGCTCGCTTCAAGCGCGCCGGCCGGGGCAAGATCTACGACTCCATCATCGACACCGTCGGCGACACCCCGCTGATCCGCCTGCCGCGCCTGTCGGCCGAGCTGAAGCCCAAGGGCGAGGTCGTGGCCAAGCTCGAGTTCTTCAACCCGCTGTCGTCGGTCAAGGACCGCATCGGCGTGGCGATGATCGAATACCTCGAAGCCAAGGGCCTGCTGAAGCCGGGCGGTTCGATCGTCGAGCCGACCAGCGGCAACACCGGCATCGCGCTGGCCTTCGTGGCCGCCGCCAAGGGCTACAAGCTGACCCTGGTCATGCCGGAAAGCATGTCGATCGAGCGCCGCAAAATGCTGCTGCTGCTCGGGGCCAAGCTGGAGCTGACCCCGGCCGAGAAGGGCATGCGCGGCGCCGTGGCCCGCGCCCAGGAAATCGTCGACGCCACCCCCGGCGCGGTGATGCCCCAGCAGTTCGAGAACACCGCCAACCCGCTGATCCACCGCGTCTCGACCGCCGAGGAGATCTGGAACGACACCGCCGGCGCCGTCGACGCCGTGGTCTCGGGCGTGGGCACCGGCGGCACGATCACCGGCGTCGGCCAGGTGCTGAAGGCCCGCAAGCCGGGCCTGAAGATGGTGGCCGTCGAGCCGGAAGCCAGCGCCGTGCTGTCGGGCGGCCAGCCCGGTCCGCACAAGATCCAGGGCATCGGCGCGGGCTTCGTGCCGGGCATCCTGGACCGCGGCGTCATCGACGACATCGTCCAGGTCAGCAACGACGACGCCTTCGCCATGGCCCGCAAGGCCGCCTCGACCGAAGGCCTGACCGTCGGCATCAGCTCGGGCGCAGCCCTGACGGCCGCCTTCGACCTGGCCCTGCGCGACGAATATGCCGGCAAGCTGATCGTGGCGATCATCCCCAGCTTCGCCGAGCGCTACCTGTCGACGGCGCTGTTCGAGGGCCTGTAGGCGTTCGACGCCAATCCGCCCCTCCGGCCGTCATCCCGGCCGGAGCGAAGCGGAGAGCCGGGACCCAGGGGCCGCCGCTTCGTCGCTCGCCCCTGGGTCCCGGATAGCCGCTGCGCGGCTTCCGGGATGACGAAGGATGGGAACCTGACATGGCGACCGGATCGTCGATCGCGCGATTGAACGCGCCTCCCCTTCCATGACCAAGCTCAAGATCGGCATCGTCGGCTGCGGCGTCGGCGGCATGGCCGCGGCCCTGGCGCTGGCCCGCAAGGGCTGCGCCGTGACGCTGCTGGAGGCCTTCGAGCAGCCGCGCCCGGTGGGCTCGGGCCTGCTGCTGCAACCGACGGGCCTTGCGGCCCTGCGCGCGCTGCGGTTGGAGGACGCCGTCCGCGCCGCCGGCGCGCCGGTGCAGGAACTGATCGGCCACGACAGCCACGGCCGCCGGGTGATGGCCCTGGACTACGCCGACTGGCGGCCGGGCGCGCACGGCGTGGGCATCCACCGCGCGGCGCTGTTCGACGCCTTGCACGCGCCCCTGGCCCCGGCCGGGGTCGAGGTCGTCACCGGCGCGCGGATCACCCGGCTGGAGGACGCCGCAAGGCCGGTGCTGCACGACGAGGCCGGGCGATCCTTCGGCCCCTTCGACATCGTGCTGGTGGCCGACGGCTCGGCCTCGACCCTGCGCGGGGCGCTGAAGCCCCGGGCCCGCGCCCCGGTCTATCCGTGGGGCGCGGTGTGGACCAGCATCGCCGATCCCGACCAACGCTTCGCCGGCGCCCTGCGGCAGGTCTATCACCGGGCCGAGGTGATGTGCGGCGCCCTGCCGGTGGGCCTGGGGCCGGACGGCGAGGAGAACTGCACGGCGGTGTTCTGGTCGGTGCCCGTGGCCGACATGGACGCCTTCCTGGCCGGCGACTTCGCCCGCTGGCGCGACCAGCGCCTGGCGCCGCTGTGGCCGGGCCTGGCGCAGGCCCTGGCCGGCAGGAACGACTGGACCGGCTTCTCCCGGGCGGTCTATCGCGACGTGTCGGTGGGCCGCTGGGACGTCGGGGCCTGCGCCCTGATCGGCGACGCCGCCCACGGCACCAGCCCGCAGCTGGGCCAGGGCGCGAACCTGGCCCTGATGGACGCCGTCGAGCTGGCCGAGCGGCTGGCGGCGACGCCCTCGCCCGCCGCGCTCAAGGGCTGGCAGGCCGACCGGCGCCGGCATGTAGGCCTCTACCAGCTGGCTTCCAAGGCGCTGACGCCGCTGTTCCAGTCGCGCGGCTGGTTCTGGCCGGCCGTGCGCACGTTCGGGTTCACGCCGATGTCGCGCCTGCCGGGGATCAAGCAGCTGGGCGTGCTGCTGCTGACCGGCACGCTGCGCCTGGGCCGCTTTCCGCGCATCACGCGGCCCTGAGCGCGCCATGACCGACGTCTTCGACCCCGCCAAGCGCTCGGCCGTCATGGCCAGGGTCAGGAGCAAGGACACCACGCCGGAAAAGACCCTGCGACGCCTGCTGACGGGCCTGGGCGCGCGCTACCGCCTGCACCGCAAGGACCTGCCCGGTTCGCCCGACGTGGTGATGCCCGGCCGCAGGCTGGCGTTCTTCGTCCACGGCTGCTTCTGGCACGGCCACGACTGCAAGCGGGGCGCGCGCGTGCCCCAGGCCAATCGCGACTACTGGCTGGCCAAGGTGGCCCGGAACAAGGCCCGGGACGAGCGCAACGAGGCCGCCCTCGCGGCGGCCGGCTGGCGGGTCGAGACGATCTGGGAATGCCAGATGAAGGACGAGGCGGCGCTGGTGGAGCGCCTCAGATCAAACCTCTCCCTTGGGGAGAGGTGAATTTTTGGGCCTCTAGGCCGCCGCGGTGCGGGCCGGCGGATTGGACAGCACCTCGACCAGGGCCGCGTGCAGCTGGGCCGGGTCGATCGGCTTGGCGACATGGGCGTCCATGCCGGCGGCGCGGCAGGCGTCCCAGTCCTTGGGGGTCGAGGAGGCGGTGACGGCGATGACCGGCGCGTCGCGGTTGGGACCAGGCTCGCCGCGCAGGATGCGGGTGGTCTCGCGACCGCCCAGGCCCGGCATGTAGACGTCCATCAGCACCACGTCGAAGGCGCCGGCCCCAAGGAGCTCCAGCGCCCGCTCGCCGGACTCGGCCAGCACCGGCGTGACGCCGAAGGTCTGCAGAACCAGCTCGACGGCCCGGCGGTTGACCACGTGGTCGTCGACCACCAGCACCCGGGTTCCGGCGATCGAGGCGGCGCTGGCCGCGACCGGCGGCGTCTGGGCCTCGTCGACGCGGACCGTCAGGCGCAGGCTCGCGCCCCTGCCCAGGCCCTCGCTGGCCACGGTGATGTCGCCGCCCATCAGCCGGGCCAGCTCGCGGCTGATCACCAGGCCCAGGCCCGAACCGCCATGGCGGCGCACGACCTCGGCGGTCAGCTGGTCGAAGGGGGTGAACAGGCGCGGCAGGGCCTCGGGCTCGATGCCGCGGCCGGTGTCGACGACGCCGATCTCCAGCGTCCAGCCCTCGCCCTGGCGGTGGGCGGCCAGGGTCACGACGATCTCGCCGCGCTCGGTGAACTTGATGGCGTTGGACAGCAGGTTGTTGAGCACCTGGCGCAGCCGCAGGCTGTCGCCGGCCACCCAGCGCGGCAGGCCCGCCGCGCCCTCGATACGCAGGCGCAGGCCCTTCTTCTGCACCTCGGGCCGCCACAGGCGCAGGGTGTCGGCCAGGGCCTGGCGCAGGTCGTAGGGCGCGCGCTCGACGGCCATCCGGCCGGCCTCCAGGCGCGAGAAGTCCAGAAGGTCGTTGAGCAGGGTGCGCATCATGCCGCCGGCGTCGGCGATCAGCTGAGCGTGGACCTTGGCGCTGGCCTCGGGGACCTCGCTGTGCAGGCGCGCCGCGCCGGCCAGAATGGCGCTGATCGGGGTGCGCAGCTCGTGGCTGATCATGGCCACGAAGGCGCTCTTGGCGGCCACGGCTTCTTCGGCCTCGTGGCGGCGGCGCTCGGCCTCGGCCTTGGCGGCCTCCTCGGCCCGCAGCGCGGCCTCCAGCGTGCGGGCGGCCACGGCCACCGACAGGATCAGCAGCAACACGCCGAACCACAGGGCGTTGGCCAGCGGCGCCTCGGGATTGGCCGCCCGACCGATGAACGGCGCGATCAGCAGGTAGACGACATGCGGGATCGCCGCCGCCAGGGTGGCCGACCTCAGGCTGACATTGACGACGATGACGTTGAGCAGTGCCCCGGCCAGCAGCATGCCGCCCAGGGTGGGCGCGAAGCGCTGGTGCGAGGCGAACAGCGGCAGGGCCAGGGCCCCGAAGATGATCGAGGTGATCGCCGGCATGATCGCCAACGACCAGGCCCGCCAGCCGGTCAGGAACCGCTCGGGCGCGGCCTTCAGCTTCTGGAACAGCCAAAGCTCGAAGAGCTGGGCCACGGTATAGACCGCCGCCCAGGCCCAGACCCACTTCATGCCGATGAAGACGTGCAGGATGACGGCGATCGAGATCGTGGCGGTCAGGCGCAGATAGACGTTGCCGCGCCGCGCCGCGGCGGCGTGGATCATCGCCGCCTGGCGATCCTTCGCGTTGATGGCCCTTCCGCGCATAGCGCAGCCCCCGCTGGCCTCGAAACCGTGGAATTTCTCGCCCCGACTATGGGCGACAGACGCTAAGAGGGCGTGAAAGAACGCCATTCTCTCAATGGCACGCCGTCGGGGGGCTTGGCGAGGGCGGTAAGGGGCTGCCGGGCAATTGGCCGCACCCCGCCCGGGAAACGGTCAGCCGGGACGGCCCAGCAGGCGCTCGAGGTCTGCGGACGACAGGCCGTCGATCTCCAGCCGCTTGAGGCGCGCGGTCGCGCCGGCGGCCACGCGGACGACCGAGCGCGACAGCCCCAGGCGCTTGGCCAGGAAGGCGACGAGGGCGGCGTTGGCCTCGCCCTCGACCGGCGGGGCGCTGACCCGCACCTTCAGATAGGGCCGGCCGTCGGCGTCGGCCGCCCAGCCGTCGACGGCGTCGCGCCCGCCCCGCGGGGTCAGGCGCACGGCCAGGACGGCGCTGGTCACGGCTGGATCAGCCGAGGATGCCGAGCAGGGTGTTGCGCAGCGGGAACAGCAGGAAGCTCTGCACGCCGATGATCACCAGGATCAGGATGATCGGGCTGATGTCGACGCCGCCCAGCGGCGGGATAACCTTGCGCAGCGGGGCCAGCAGCGGCCGCGTCACCGCGTCGAGGAAGCGGCTGATCTGATAGACCGCGTTGTTGCGCAGGTTGATGACGTCAAAGGCCACCAGCCAGCTGATGATCGCGCTGATGATCACCGCCCACTTCAGCAGGCCGAGCAGGGCGTTGAGGATGAAGAAGACGAAGTAGATCAGCGGGGCCATGTGCGTTCCGTGCTGGAGYGTGGCCACCGAAGATATGTACGGTTTCGGGGCCTGCCACGCTCGGGATGTGCGATCGGGAACCCGCCTGCCAAGCCTCGACGTCGCCGTCGAAAGCCGGCGAGCCCCAGCGACCGACTTCTTGCCCGCCCCCGCCCGCCCTGGCAAGGCCGCGCTGTTTTCACCGCCCCCTGCAACTGCCGCTTGACGGACGCTCCAGGCCACCGTATCTCCGCGCTTCCTTGGGGCCGTAGCTCAGATGGTAGAGCGCCTCGTTCGCAATGAGGAGGTCAGGGGTTCGATTCCCCTCGGCTCCACCAAGGACCTTTCTGGACATCGGTGAAGCTTTCAGGCCGGCGCGGTTCAGTCGTGCGCCTGGGCTCGCGCGCTGCCGCTCCAGCATGATGGCGCGCACGAAAAAGGGCGGGGTCTCCCCCGCCCTTCGTTGTTGGTCCGCATGGCCCGTGTCGTCGGCGTCAGGCCGTCGGGCGGGGGCCGGCGAGGCTGGTGTAGAATTCCGGACGGCGGTCGCGGAAGAAGCCCCAGGCGGCGCGGTGGGTCGTGAGGAAGTCGAGGTCGAAGGTGGCGTTGACCAGTCCCTCGTCGGCGCGGCCCAGCTCGCTGACCAGGTCGCCGCGATGGTCGGCGATGAACGACGAGCCGTAGAAGGTCTGGCCGCCATTGGGATAGCCGTCCCAGGGCTCGAAGCCGATGCGGTTGGCGCCGATCACCGGGATCACGTTGCTGACCGCGTGGCCCTGCATGGCCCGGCGCCACGGCAGAGCCGTGTCGAGGCTGGCGTCATGCGGCTCGCTGCCGATGGCGGTGGGGTAGAACAGGGCCTCCGCGCCCATCAGGGCCATGGCGCGGGCGGCCTCGGGGTACCACTGGTCCCAGCAGATGCCGACGCCCAGGCGGCCGAAACGCGTGTCCCAGACCTTGAAGCCCGTGTCGCCCGGCCGGAAGTAGTACTTCTCCATGTAGCCGGGACCGTCGGGGATGTGGCTCTTGCGATAGACGCCCAGCAGCGAACCATCCGCATCGGCCATCACCAGGCTGTTGAAGTAGTGCGGGCCCTCGCGCTCGAAGATCGAGATCGGAATGACCACGCCCAGCTCGCCGGCCAGGGGCGCGATGGCTTTCACCACCGGGTGCTCGCGCCACGGATGGGCCTGCGCGAACCAGCGCTCTTCCTGCGCCACGCAGAAGTACGGCCCCTGGAACAGCTCCGACGGCAGGATGACCTGCGCGCCCTTGGCGGCGGCCTCGCGGATGAAGCCTTCGGTCTTCTTGATGTTGGCCGCCAGGTCCATGCCGTAGGAGGTCTGGATGGCGGCGACGCTGAGCGTGCGGGTCATTCGACTTACTCTCCGGGTTCTTGCTGGCTGATGCAGTGGAACGAACCGCCGCCGGTGAGGATCGCGGTCGAGGCCAGGCCGATGACCTGGCGCTCGGGGAACAGGCCCTTGATCACCTCGACGGCGAAGGCGCCCGACTCCTCGGCGTAGATCGGCACGATCACCGCCTCGTTGGCGATCAGGAAGTTCATGTGCGAGGCCGGGATCGGCTCGCCGTCCTCGTCCAGGATCTTGCCCGGCGAGGGGATGCGCACGACCTGCAGCGGCGAGCCGCGGCTGTCGGTCATGGCGCCCAGCAGGCGGGCGGTCTCGGCATAGACCTCGGCGTTGGGATCGTCGGCGCCGAAGGCCATGGGGCAGGCGACGACGCCGGGCGCGACGAAGCGGGCCAGGTTGTCGACGTGGCCGTCGGTGTGGTCATTGAGCAAACCATCGCCCAGCCACAGCACCTTCCTGGCGCCCAGGGCGGCGGCCAGGGCCGAGGTGGCCGAGGCTTCGTCCCAGCCGGCGTTGCGGTTGGCGTTCAGCAGGCACTGGCGGGTGGTCAGGATGGTGCCCAGGCCGTCGTGGTCGAGGGCGCCGCCTTCCAGGATGAAGTCGTTGCGGACCAGCGGCGCGCCCGAGGCCGCGGCGATCTGCTCGGCGACGATGTCGTCGCCCTCCAGGTCGTACTTGCCGCCCCAGCCGTTGAACTTGAAGCCGGCCGCCGAGGCGCCCTTGGCGGTCTCGGTGAAGATCGGGCCGGTGTCGCGCAGCCAGATGTCGCCGAACTGGCCGCGGACGATCTCGACGCTGGTGTCGGAGAGCAGGGCGCGGGCGGCGGCCTCGGCCTCGTCGCCGACCACCATCAGGCGCACGCGCTCGCCGCCCGGGCCGGCCAGGGCGCGGGCGAGGTCGGCGACCTCCTGTTGCGCCTGCTCGAGGTCTTCCTGCCAGAGCTCGCCATGGCTGGGGAAGCCCAGCCACATGGCGCGGTGCGGAGCCCACTCGGCGGGAACGGTGAGGGTCATTTTCGAAAGCCTGGTCAAACGGAGCGGCGCAGATGGCCCCTGGGGGACCGGGGGTCAAGCGCGGGTTCTAGCAAATTGGTGCGACAAAAGAAAAAGGGCGGCTCCGAAGAGCCGCCCTTCCGTCTTTCTGCGTCCAGGTTCGGATTAGAACTTGGCGTGCAGGGTGACCATGACGGTGCGCGGGTAGCCCGGCTGACCAAGGCCGGTGCCCGACGGGTTCACCGACAGGTCGCCGAGGTACTTCTCGTCGGTCAGGTTCTTGACGTTCAGCTGGACGTACGAGCCCTTGGCGCCGATGGCTTCCAGGGTGTAGCGCGCGTCCAGGTCCAGCAGAGCGTAGCTCGGCACCTTTTCGGTGTTGGTCAGGTTGGTCCAGCGCTCGCCGACGTACTTGGCTTGAACGCCGACGCTGAAGGCGTCGGTGACGTCCCAGTCGACGCGCAGGCCGCCCTGGTACTTCGGGGTCTCGTACAGTTCCTTGCCCTTGGTCGGCAGGGTGCTGCCCAGCGAGGTGCCCGGGATGTTCGACTGGATCTCGGAGTCGACGTACGAGAACGAAGCGTAGAAGCCGATGTAGCTGGCCGGACGAACGCCGAACTGGGCGTCGAAGCCCTTCAGCACCACGTCACCCACGTTGACCGAGAAGGCGATGTTGTCCTGCTCGTTGAACGCCCGCTCGATGCGGTTGGTGAAGTCGTTGTAGTACACCGAGGCCGCGAACAGGACGGTCGAGTTCTGGAAGCGGTAGCCGATGTCGTAGACGTTGGCGGTTTCCGGATCCGGGTCCGTCATCTTGCGGTCGTAGAGGTCGTCCGTACGCGGCGCCGACAGGGTCTGGGCGTAGCTGACGTAGATCGACTGGCTGTCGGTGAACTTATAGCTGGCGCCCACGTTCGGCAGGATGTCGTCGTACTTGCGCGTGAACTTGCGCGGACGGCCGTACTGGGTGGTGCCTTGACCCGGCAGGGTGACCAGGGTCTGGCCGTTGCCGTCGTCGGTGCCGGCGACCGCGGTAGGGGCCTGGTTGGTGCAGTACGCGTTGAAGGTGTCGACCTGGTAGCAGAAGTTGTTCAGGTCGCGCTTGAAGAACGGCGCGCGGATGCCGACGTTCACCAGCAGCTTGTCTTCGATGAACTTGCCGCGGTACTCGGCCGAGAACTGGTTCAGCGTGGCGACCGAGACGCGGTCACGACGGCGCAGGATCGAACCGTCCGACAGGCGGATCGGTTGGCCGTAGCCGTCCTTGCCGCCGAACACGTCGTTCGGGTTCATCTGCAGGTCGAAGGTCGTGTACTGACCGGTCTGACGGTGGTTGGCCGTGTCGTAGGTGTAGGCGGCGCGGATGCTCTGGCTGTCCGAGAACTTCCAGATGGCCGACGACGTGATGCCGTAACGACGGGTGTTGGTGATGTTCGGGCCGTACAGCAGGACGGTGTCGAGCGTGTCGCCGTCGCCGTTCAGGTCCAGGGCGCCGGTCAGCGACGAACCACGGATGAAGCCGTTGCCGGTGCCGGTGCCGTCTTCACGGAACAGGGCGCGACCGCCGCCGTTGGCCAGGGTGTACTGGAAGTACGGGTCGGCCGTGACGATCAGGTTCTCGCCGATGTGGAACAGCGACTGACCGCGGATGTTGCCCGTGTTCGACGGGTTGATGTTGTACTTGTAGCAGGTGCCGGTGTTCAGATCGACCTGAGCGGTGCCGGCGACCGGGGTGGCGCGGTTACAGGCGCCGGCCGCGCTCGTGCCCGAAACCGAGTCCGTGTAGCCGACGCCCGTGCCGGCCTGGAAGGCCGCCAGCGACATGCGGTTGATGAAGTTGTTGCGGTTTTCGTTGTAGTTGGCGATCAGGCTGACGAAGTCGCCGTTGTCGCCGATCGGCTGATAGATGCGGGCGTTGAACTGCTTCTTGTGGATCTTGCCCGGGCCGTTGAACACGTCGTTCTTGGCTTCCGCGTAGCTGATCCAGGCGCTGGTGCCGAGCGGGCCGACGGCGCCGGTGTCGATCACGCCGAAGAAGCGCTTGAAGTTCTGCTGGCCGCCCTGCAGCTCGATCGTAGCGCCGAAGTCTTCCGACGGCTTGCGGGTGACGTAGTTGATGGTGCCGCCGGCGGCCGCGGCCGTCGGGCTGTCGACGTCGGTCGTGCCCAGGTTCACGTCGACCTTGGAGATCAGTTCCGAGTCCAGCTGCTGGTTCGGGTAGATGGCGTAGTTACCGCTGTCGTTCAGCGGGATGCCGTCCTGCAGCAGGGCGACGCGCTGGCTGTCGAAGCCGCGGATGTTGATGTCGCCGCCGGCCGAGCCGAAGGCGTCGTTGTTGGTGAAGTTCACGCCCGGCATCAGGTTGAGCGAGTCCAGAACGGTCTGGCCCGGCACCTGGCGGGAGATGAATTCCTGCGTGATCGTCGAGCGCGCCTTCGGCACGGTCTGCGAAACGATCGCGCCGTTCTGGTTGCGGGTGGTGGTCGCCGTGACGACGATGGCCTCGACGGCGTCGGTGCCGGTCGACTGGGCGAAAGCGGCGGTCGACGCCAGCAGGCTGCCGACCAGCGCGGTCGACGCCAGGCAGGCGATTTTTTTCGTCTTCATATGCAAGGATCCCCTCATTCTTTGACGCGAGCCCGAAAAAGTGAGCATCAAACCGCATCGTTTGTGGGGTTTAGCGAAACATTTCGAAGGTTTGGTGACGGAAAGGCCACGATGGCCCAGAAACCGCCAGATTCCTCCGTCGCTTGCGGAAGAATTAGTCATATTTCACTTACTTCGGTAAGAAGCGCGCATGACCGCCAGCCCTTACGCCGCCAAAGATTCCCAAGCCCGCGCCTGGCGCTTGACCGCCATCGCGGCGGGCTTGCTGACAATCGTCCGGGTGCTGGCGATTTTTTCCACGCCGCTGGAACTGTACCCGGACGAAGCCCAGTACTGGCTTTGGTCGCGGACCCTGGACTTCGGCTACTATTCCAAGCCGCCGATGGTGGCCTGGGTGATCTGGCTGACCACCCAGATCGGCGGTGACGCCGAGGCCTGGCTGCGGGTCGGCGCGCCGCTGCTGCACGGCGCCACGGCGCTGGTGCTGTATCGCATCGCCAACCGCCTCTACGGCGGATGGACCGGCATGGCGGCCGCGGCCGTCTACGCCCTGATGCCGGGCGTGGCCCTGTCGTCGGCGGTGATCGGCACCGACGCCCCGCTGCTGTTCTTCCTGGCGCTGACGATCTGGGCTTACGTCTCGCTGCCGGCCGCCGAGCCTGGCCGCAAGCGCCTGCTGGTCGCCGCCGGCCTGGGCGCGGCGCTGGGCCTGGCCTTCCTGTCGAAGTACGCGGCCGTCTACCTGCTGGCCAGCATCGGCGCCCACGTGCTGCTGTCGCGCGAGGCCCGCAAGGTGTGGACCTGGCCGATGGCGCTGACCTTCTTCGGCGTGCTGATCGCCGTCTTCGCGCCCAACCTGATCTGGAACGCCGCCCACAAGTTCGCCACGGTCGAGCACACCGCCGCCAACGCCAACTGGGGCTCGCACTCGCTGTTCAATCCGCGCGAGCTGGTCGAGTTCATCGGCTCGCAGTTCGGGGTGTTCGGCCCCCTGCCCTTCGGCGTGCTGCTGGGCGGCGGCATCGTGCTGGCCCTCCGCCGCAAGCTGCAGCCGGCCGACGTGCTGCTGCTGTGCTTTGCTTTGCCGCCGCTGCTGACCGTGGCCGGCCAGGCCTTCGTCAGCCGCGCCAACGCCAACTGGGCGGCCGCGGCCTATGTCGCCGGCTCGGTGCTGGCGGCCGGCTGGATGATGCGCTGGGGCGCACGCAAGTGGCTGATCGCCGGCCTTGCGGTGCAGGGCGTGTTCGCCGGCCTGTTCCTGGCCTGCCTGACCAACCCGCGCCTGGCCGACGGCATCGGCCTGTCGAACGCCTTCAAGCGGGTGCGCGGCTGGGACCAGACGGTGCAGGCGATCATCGACCGGGCCCGCGAGGAGCAGGCCGGCGTCGGCGTGACCTCGGTGACCGTCGACGACCGCTTCCTGTTCAACGTGGCGGCCTATTACGGCCGCGACTACTGGGGCACGTTCGGCGCGCCGCCGCTGCGCATCTGGGTGCACGAGGCCCATCCGCAGAACCAGGCCGAGACCGAGGCCCCGCTGACGCCGGAGTACGGCCGCCGGGCGCTGGTGGCCAGCCTGGAAGGCGTCTACCGCGCCAAGATCGAGCAGGACTTCAGGGCCCATTCGGGCGACGAGATCGTCCGCGTGCGGCTGGACGCCAAGCGCAGCCGCCGCACCGACCTGTTCATCGCCGAGGGCTTCGCGCCCGTGCCGCGCGACCCGAAGACGGGCCTGCCGCCGGATCCGGAGAACGGCGGGTCGACGGCGCGGTAGGGGCTTCGCGAGCGAGGAACACCAAACCCGCAAAACCCCCGCGAAAGCGGGGGCCCAGGTGTTTTGTCGTCGGGCGCCAGGCGTTTCAGAAAAAGCCTGGGTCCCCGCTTTCGCGGGGATTTTACGGATAGGAAAAAGGCCCCCTCGTCGGAGGGGGCCTTTCTTGCGAGATCAGTCCTTCATGCGCCAGGTGGCGCCGGTCGGGCTGTCCATGACCACGACGCCCAGGGCGTCGAGTTCGCCGCGGATGGCGTCGGCGGCGGTCCAGTCCTTGGCCGTGCGGGCGGCGACCCGGCGGGCCAGCAGGTCTTCGACCTGGGCCTTCAGCTCGTCGGAGGCGTCACCTTCGAACCAGCTGTCGGGATCGGCCTGCAGGAAGCCCAGCAGGGCGCCGGCCTCGAGCAGGCGCGACTTGTGGATCGCCACCTCGGTCAGGTCGCCGGCGGTGACGGCCTTCTCGATGGCGCTGGAGACCTCGAACAGCTTGGCCGTGGCGGCCGGCGTGTTGAGGTCGTCGCACAGGGCGTCCATCACCTCCTGCGGGGCCTCGACGGCCTGGTCGGGGGTGACGTCCTTGGCGCGGCGCAGGGCGCCGTACAGGCGGTCCAGCGACTTGCGGCTCTGTTCCAGCAGCTCGGGCGTCCAGTCCAGCGGCTGGCGGTAGTGGGCGCTCAGCAGGGCCCAGCGCACCACCTCGCCCGGCACGGTCTTCACCAGCTCGTGCGGGATGATGACGTTGCCCAGGCTCTTGGACATCTTCTCGCCGGCCATGTCGAGGAAGCCGTTGTGCATCCAGTAGCGGGCGTAGGTCGGCAGGCCGTGGGCGCAGCGACCCTGGGCCACCTCGTTCTCATGGTGGGGGAACTGCAGGTCGATGCCGCCGGCGTGGATGTCGATCGGCAGGCCCAACTGCTTGTCGATCATCGCCGAGCACTCGATGTGCCAGCCCGGGCGGCCCGCGCCCCAGGGGCTTTCCCACTCCGGCTCGTTCTCCTTGGACGGCTTCCACAGCACGAAGTCGGCCGGGTGGCGCTTGTAGGGCGCGACCTCGACGCGGGCGCCGGCGATCATCTCGTCCAGCGGGCGGCCGGAAAGCTGGCCGTAGTCGGCGAAGCTCTGGGTGTCGAACAGCACGTGGCCGTCGGCGGCGTAGGCCGAGCCGTTGTCGACCAGCTTGCCGATCATCTCGACGATGGCGCCGATGTGGTCGGTGGCCTTGGGCTCCAGCGTCGGGCGCAGCGCCCCCAGGGCGTCGGCGTCCTGGTGGTAGGCCGCGAGATAGCGGTCGGTGATGACCTTGATCTCGACGCCCTCGTCGGCGGCCTTCTTGTTGATCTTGTCGTCGACGTCGGTGACGTTGCGCGCATAGACCACCGCCTCGTCACCGAACTCGTGGCGCAGCAGGCGGAACAGCACGTCGAAGGCCACCACCGGACGGAAGTTGCCGATGTGGGCGTAGCCGTAGACCGTCGGTCCACAGACATACATCGTCACCCGGTCGCGATCGGCGGGAACGAAGTCGCGCTTCTCGCGCGCCATGGTGTCGTAGAGCCTGATGGTCATGAAAACTCGGTCGCCTTGACGCAGCGGAAGGGTGTTGTCGGAACGAAAAACCGGACCCATATAGCGGGGAGCGCGTCTTGGAACCACGTCTTTGCGACGTGAAAGGCGCGCCCTTTAACGGGTGGCACGCGTAATTCCAGGACGACAGGCGTTCTGGCGCAACTCAGCCCGTGGAAAGAACCCCCGCCAAAACATGGACGCCCTGACCCGCGAGCGAACCCTGATCGGCTCTGATGACGCCGGTCTTGATCTTGAACCCGCCCAGCGCCCCACCCGCGACGAAGCCATGGCCGCCGTGCGCACGCTGCTGGCCTGGGCCGGCGACAACCCCGACCGCGAAGGCCTGCTCGACACGCCCCAGCGCGTGGTCGACGCCTATGGCGAGTGGTTCGCCGGCTATCACGGCGACCCGGCCAAGGAGCTTTCGCGCACCTTCGAGGACGTGCAGGGCTACGACGACATGGTCATGCTGCGCGGCATCGACGTGCAGAGCCACTGCGAGCACCACATGGCGCCGTTCCTGGGCAAGGCCTGGGTGGCCTACATGCCCACCGGCAAGGTCGTGGGCCTGTCGAAGCTGGCGCGCCTGGTGGAAATCTACGCCAAGCGCCTGCAGACCCAGGAAACCATGACCATGCAGGTCGCCGACGCCATCGAGGACCACCTCTCGGCCGCCGGCGTCGCCGTGCTGATCGACGCCGAGCACCAGTGCATGTCGACCCGCGGCGTGCACCACCACGACGTTTCGACCATCACCACCCAGTTCCGCGGCGTGTTCAAGACCGACAAGGTCCTGCAGCAGCGGTTCATGGACCTGGTTGCTCGCAAATAACGCGATCCCTCTCCCCTTGCGGGAGAGGGTGGCCCCGCGCAGCGGGGTCGGGTGAGGGGTCGCCCCCACGAAAAACGCCGCGACGGCCGATCGGCTGTCGCGGCGTCTTGCGTTTGAGAGACCCCTCATCCGTCGGCTTCGCCGACACCTTCTCCCACAAGGGGAGAAGGACACCTGCCCCCTACACCGCCCCGCGGATGCCCTCGCGCAGGCGTTCGACGCAGGCGTCGAGCGGGCGGTGGACCAGGCTGACCAGCACGAAGCTGATGGTCATCAAGAGGTACCAGGCGCCCAGCTTCTCGATCGGCACCATGTGCCAGCCCTCGCGCTGGCTGGGATAGATCCAGGCGCCGGCGGCCGTGCCCAGGTTCTCGGCCAGCCAGATGAACAGCGCCACCAGCATCAGGCCCAGCAGCATCGGCATGCGACGCTGGACGCGGTCGGGCGTGAACACGAACCAGGTGCGGCCGAACAAAAGGGCCGACAGCACGAACAGCCCCAGCCGCATGTCGGTGACATAGTGGTGCGTGAAGAAGTTCAGATAGATCAGCACCGCCAGGACGTGCGCGCTCCAGAACGGCGGATAGCGGATGAAGGTGATGTCGAAGAGCCGCCAGATGCGGGCGATGTAGCTGCCGACGCAGGCGTACATGAAGCCGGTGAACAGCGGCACGTCGCCGATCCGCAGGATGCTGTCCTCGGGATAGATCCACGAGCCGTGGGCGGTCTTGAAGATCTCCATGACCGTGCCGAC
This sequence comes from Caulobacter sp. 10L414, assembly GCF_056395525.1. Lineage (NCBI taxonomy): Bacteria > Pseudomonadati > Pseudomonadota > Alphaproteobacteria > Caulobacterales > Caulobacteraceae > Caulobacter > Caulobacter sp. 10L414. The sequence continues at coordinate 27,801 of NZ_JBFTJR010000009.1, read as the reverse complement.
CATGTGGAAGATCAGGATCACCGCCGCCTCGTCCCAGCGCTCCAGCTTGAGCAGCAGAAGCAGGGCCTGGATGGCCACCGAAGCGATGACGAGGAAGTCGTAGCGGGCCAGGGCCGCGTCGTGCGGCCAGAACAGGTAGGTGCCGACCAGCAGCACCAGCATCAGGCCGCCGAACAGGCACGCCCAGGCCTGCTTGAGGCCGAACAGCAGGAATTCGTAGGCCCAGCCGTTGGCCTGCGAGCGCTGAGCCCATGGACGCATCCGGCGATCCAACGTCGCCACGCCGTCCTTGATCCTGGACTTTAGGTCCATCGTCCCTGTCGTTCCCGTCCCCCGCCGGTGCGCGGAGGCTAGCCTGAACTGGGGGTCATGCGCCATATGTCTTTGATGACCAGCCAGATCTTCCCCTCCGCTCCCGACAAGCAGGCCCTGGAGCGGGGCGTCGTCATTGCTCCGCGCTTCGACGCAAGCGGCCTGGTGGCGGCGGTGGCGCAGCACGCCGACACCGGCGAGATCCTGATGCTGGCCTGGATGAACGACGAGGCCCTGAAGCTGACGCTCGACACGGGCGTGGCCCACTATTTCAGCCGCTCGCGAAACGGCCTGTGGAAGAAGGGCGAGACCAGCGGCCAGCTGCAGATCGTCACGCAGGTGCGCATCGACTGCGACCAGGACGCCGTGGTCATCAAGGTGCGCCCGCAGGGCGACGGCGGGGCCTGCCACGTGGGCTTCCGCTCGTGCTTCTACCGGGTCTGGGAAAACGGCCAGCTGGTCGAGCGGGAGGAAGAGCACGTCCATGACCACGCCTGAGGCCCTGCTGGCCTTCACCCTGGCCGCCAGCCTGCTGACCATCACCCCCGGGCTCGACACCGCGCTGGTCCTGCGCAGCGCCGCCACCGAGGGCCCGCGCCGGGCGGCGGCCGCGGCCATGGGCATCGGGGTGGGCTGCCTCGTCTGGGGCATGGCAGCGGCCTTCGGGGCCGGGGCGCTGCTGACCGCCTCGGAACTGGCCTACACGGCCCTGAAATGGGCCGGCGCGGCCTATCTGGTCTGGATGGGCGTCAAGATGTTGTGGAAGCCGCGCGACCGCTTCGAGCCCGGCGCGGTGTCGCCCACCGGCGGCGGGAGCGCGGACTCGTTCCGGCGCGGCCTGTTCACCAACCTGCTCAATCCCAAGGTCGGGGTGTTCTACATCTCGTTCCTGCCGCAGTTCGTACCGGCCGGGGCCAATCCCGGCGTGTTCGGGACCATGCTGGCGGGGATCCACGTCCTGCTGGGCCTGGCCTGGGCCGGTCTCCTGATCGCCGCCACCGCGCCGCTTGCCGGCCTGCTGCGCGAGGCCGCCGTGGTGAGGTGGCTCGACCGCATCAGCGGCGGCGTGTTCATCGCGTTCGGCCTGAGACTGGCGCTGGAGCGGCGATAGCCACCATACCTCCCGTCATTCCCGCCCTTGTGGCGGGAAACCCTCCATCAGCCGCAAGAGCGGATGAGGCGGACTGCCGAGCAGTCCGCTTGCGCCTCACCTGCGAGCGGAACCAGGGGTTCCCGCCACAAGGGCGGGAATGACGGGCGCTAAGCCTCCGCGAGCGCCTTGACCCCGCCGCCGTCCGCCGGGGTGACCACGAAGGTCTTCAGCACGCTGGTCGTGTATTCGGTCGACAGGATGGTCGACACCGCCACCAGCTGGCCCGTCGCGCGGCCCTTCTCCAGGGTCAGCAGGACGAAGCCCTTGGCGCTGGGGTGGGCGTACTTCACTTCGCGATTGCGCTGGACGAAGGCCTCGCCGATCGGCGCGCCCGGCATCAGGTCGCCATAGCCGGGCGAGGTGATCGAGGTGGCGCCGAACTCGGCCGCCACGCGGCTGGAGCCGGCGTCGTCCCACAGCTCGTTGGCCCAGAACATGTGGCTGTCGCCGGCCAGCACGATCGGGGCGGCCTTGCTGGTCTTGAAGATGTCGTAGACCCGCTGGCGGTCGGCCGGATAGCCGTCCCAGGCGTCGAGGTTGGAGGGGATGTCGTAGGCCGACATGGCGACGCCCTTCTCGACCCGGCCCCTGGCGTAGTCGGGCAGGGCCGCGACCAGGGCGTCGAACCTGGCGGCCCCCATTGTGGCCTTGAGGTTGGGGGCGGCGACGCGGGCCATCACCACCTGGTTGCCCAGCACCTGCCAGGCGGTGCCGGCCTTGACCGAGGCGTCGACCTCGCGGGCCAGCCACTGCTCCTGGCCCTCGCCCATCAGCCGGCGGGACGGATCCTTCCACTTGGCCACGAAGGCCTCGACCTGCGGCTTGCCGTCGGCCGAGAACGCCAGGTCCTTGGCGTAGTCCAGCTGCTCGGTGCGGGCCGACAGGCGGGTCTCGACCATCAAGAGGGTGGCGATGTCGCCGAACTGGAAGCGGCGCCAGGCGGCCTCGGGCAGGGCTCCGGCCGACGGTTCACGGATCGGCATCCACTCGTAATAGGCCTTCAGGGCGGCGGCCTTGCGCGCGGCCCAGTCGCCTTCTCCCTTGTCGGGATCGTGGTTCTCGGCCCCGCCGATCCAGCTGTCGTTGGCGGTCTCGTGGTCGTCCCAGACCACGATCCACGGCGCCCGGGCGTGGGCGGCCTGCAGCATCGGGTCGGTCTTGTAGAGGGCGTGGCGGCGGCGATAGTCGCTCAGCGAAACGATCTCGTGCGGCGGGTCGGGCCGGCGCTGGGGCGCGACCGGCGAGCTCATGCCGTAGTCCTTGGGACCGCCGCCGTACTCGTAGATGTAGTCGCCCAGGTGCAGCACGGCGTCGACGCGCGGCAACTTGGCGATCGCGTCGTAGGCCGTGAAGTAGCCGTTCGGATAGAGCGAGCACGAGGCCACGGCCAGGACCACGTCCTTGACGCCCGCCTCGGGTAGGGTGCGGGTGCGCCCGGCGATCCCCTCGCCGACCGGCTTGCCGGCCTTCAGCGGACGGAAGCGGAAGTGATAGTCGCTGCCCGGCTTCAGGCCCGTGGCGTCGACCTTGACCGTCCAGTCGCGGCCTGCGTCGGTGAGCGCCTGGCCCTGGGCGACGATGGTCTTGAAGCCTTCGTCGGTCGCCACCTCCCAGCGGACGGCCACCGGGGCGGTCGCGCCCTCGGCCGAAACGCGGGTCCACAGGATCACCCGGTCGGCCAGCGGATCGCCCGAGGCCAGGCCGTGGGCGAAGACGACCTCGCCGTCGAAGGTCTTGGGAGCGGCGGCGGCGACGGGCGCAGCCGCGCCGGAGCCGAGCAGGGCCAGAAGCCCGCGACGATCGATCTTCATGTGAACGCACTCCCCGACTGGACGCCCGCGACGTCTTGCGGTCGCGTTAGTCCCGCCCGGCGACAACCCTATGACACACGCGGTTATTCGACATGCTCATTCATCCGCCCACTTTTCAGCACGTCATTCCCGCCCTTGTGGCGGGAACCTCTCTATCAGCCGCACGGGCCAATAGGGGCGGACTGCCGAGCAGTCCGCTTGCGCCGCACGTGCGAACGGAACCAGGGGTTCCCGCCACAAGGGCGGGAATGACGGGAGTTTATGAACGCCCCAACCGCGTCGGGCCCCGATAGAGCCGCCGCCAGACCCATTCCAGCGGCCCCATGGAAAAGCGCGCGAGCCACCAGCGCGACCACAGCACCTGGGCGATCCAGACCGCGACGACGATCAGCGCCAGGGCCGGGCGGTCGAGGCGGGCGTAGAGGCCAGGGCCGCGGCCGCCATAGAAGATCGCCGTCATCACCAGCGACTGGGCGATGTAGTTGGTGAAGGCCATCTGGCCGACCGGGGCGAGGACGGCGGGGATCTTCCGCCAGACCCCCGCCGAGCGGATCGCCAGGACCATCAGCCCGACATAGGCCAGCGTGGTCAGGGGCGCGGTCGCCATCTGCAGGCCCTCGGCCAGGCGCAGGTCGCGCTCGCCCATGCCGTTCAGCACGAAGGCGAAATAGGGCCAGCCGACCAGGGCCAGAGCGCAAAGCCCGACGGCGATCAGCACGCCATAGGTCCGCCCCGAGGCCTGGCCGGTGAACACGCCCTTCTTGTAGGCCCCCAGGCCGATCATCATCAGGCCGGCCGTCTGCAGGAAGACCAGTATTTCGTAAGGCAGGATCTCGAGCCGGTCGGCGGCGTTGGCGGCCATGGACTGCAGGACGTCGCCCCGATAGGCGGCGATGGCGAGCCCGGCCCGGGCGGCCTCTCCGGCGGCATCGGAGCCGGCGTCGGCGGGCGGGACCAGCGCCAGCAGGGCCAGCGCCAGCCAGGTGACCAGCGAGAAGGCGACCCAGAGGCCGATGCCGCCCGCCAGCAGCCGACGGGCCGGCCACGACCGCGCCTGGGCCACGGCGAACCCGGCCAGGGCGTAGCTCAGCAGCACGTCGCCCCACCAGATCGCCAGGCCGTGGACGATCCCGAACACGGCCAGCCAGCCGAGGCGCCGATAGAGCAGCCCGCCCCTGCCCTCCGCCCCCTTCTCTCCGCCGACCAGGAACATCGAGATCCCGAACAGCATCGAGAACAGGGCGACGAACTTGCGCTGGAACAGCCACTGGGTGACCAGCCACACCGACATGGTCTCCGGCCCGGTCCCGAACGGCCAGGTGCGGACGCTGTCGCTGACCTCCATCGGAAAGGCGAAGCCGGGCGCGTTGCACAGAAGGATGCCCAGCACCCCCAGCCCCCGCAGGGCGTCGAGCAGGATGACGCGGTCTTTGCCTTCGGCCATGGATCCCCCGGGAAACGGCGGGATGGTGGCCTGCGTCGCGGGCGGCGTCAGCATCTCCTTCTCCCCTTGCGGGAGAAGGTGTCGACGCAGTCGACGGATGAGGGGTCGCACGAACGAAAAACGCCGCGACAGCGGATCGGCTGTCGCGGCGTCTGACTTCTGAGAGACCCCTCACCCGACCCCGCTCCGCGGGGCCACCCTCTCCCACAGGGGGAGAGGAGGATCAGCTCCTACCCCTGGACCGAAAGCTCGCGCAGCGCCGCGTTGGCGATGGTGAGCTTGGCGAAGGTCCAGCCGCCGCCGGCCTGCTCGATGTCTTCCACCGTGCGCTTGGCGGCCTTGACGCGGTCGGCGCGCAGGGCGGCCCAGGAGGCCACCGCGGCCTTGGCCGAGCCTTCGTCGTCGCCGGCCTGGGCGTTGGCGGCGAACTTCAGCACCGCCTGGGTGATGGCGGCCTGTTCGAACAGCAGGTCCTCGATCAGGCGACGGACGGCCAGGCGCTCGAAGCTGTCGCCGCCGACGAACTGGCCGGCCGCCCAGCGCAGGCGGTCGAAGCCCAGGGCCGCGCCGACCTGATGGTACAGGCGGGCGACGTTCTCGACCGACCAGCTGGACGCGTTGCCCAGGTCGACGAGGTCGGCGGCCGTGGTCACCGGCTGCAGGGCGGCGACCGCTTCGGCGAGTTGCTGCGGGGCGCCGTCGGCGACGTAGAGCTTGGCGCGCTTGGCCGTGGTCTTCTGCTCGAAGCTCGACAGGATGGCCGGGGTGAGGCCCTTCAGCGCCGCCACCGACGGGCCGTAGGCCTCGACCAGATGCTGGACGCTGGACTTGTCGCGGAAGGCCCGGCGGGCCAGCCAGAAGGTCAGGCTGCGCAGCGCATAGGCCAAAGCCTTGTAGAGGGCGGTCTGGCCCTCGGCCTCGGCCTTGTTGTCCAGCGCCGAGACCTGATCCCACAGGGCGTCGACGCCCAGGATCTCGCGGGCGGCGGCGAAGCCGACCACCAGGGCCTCGACGTCGCAGCCGGCGGCGGCCTTCAGGCGACCCGGGAAGGTGGGGCCGCACATGTTGACCATCTGGTTGCCGACCACCGTGGCGATGATCTCGCGCTTGAGGCGGTGCTTCTGCATGGCGTCGGCGTACTTGCCGAGCGCCCCCGGGAAGTAGCCGCGCAGGGTGGTCTCGAACCACGGATCATCCGGCGCGCGCGAGGCGATGATCTCGTCGAACAGGTCAAGCTTGCCGTAGGCCAGCAGCACGGCCAGTTCCGGACGGGTCAAGCCCTTCTTGGCCTGGGCCCGGTCGGCCAGCACGGTGGCGTCGGGCAGGCCCTCGACCTTGCGGTCCAGGCGGCCGCGGGCCTCCAGCTCGCTCATGAAACGGGCGTGGGCCTCCAGTTCCTCGGCGCTGTCGCTTTCGAGCAGGGTCAGCGCCAGGGTCTGGTCGTAGTTGTGCTCCAGCACGTGATGGGCGACGTCGTCGGTCATCGAGGCCAGCAGCGTGTTGCGGTCCGGACGGGTCAGTTCGCCCGAGCGCTCCAGGAGGCCCGTGAGGATCTTGATGTTGACCTCGTGGTCGGAGCTGTCGACGCCGGCGCTGTTGTCGATGGCGTCGGTGTTGGAGTGGCCGCCCGCTTGCGCGAACTCGATGCGGCCGGCCTGGGTGAGGCCGAGATTGGCGCCCTCGCCCACGACCTTGACCCGCAGGTCCGAACCGTTGACGCGGATGGCGTCGTTGGCCTTGTCGCCGGCCTCGGCGTTGGTCTCGCCCTTGGCCTTCACATAGGTGCCGATGCCGCCGAGATAGAGCAGCTCGGCGCGCGACTTGAGGATCGCGGTCATCAGCTCGGCCGGCGAGACGCTGGCGGCCTTGAGGTCGAGCATCGCCTGGACTTCGGGCGACAGCGGGATCTCCTTCTGGTTCCGCGGCACGATGGCGCCGCCCTTGGAGAGCTTGCTGGCGTCATAGTCGGCCCACGAGGAACGCGGCAGCTTGAACATGCGGTCGCGCTCGGCCCACGAGACGGCCGGATCCGGATCGGGATCGAGGAAGATGTGACGGTGGTCGAAGGCGGCCAGAAGCTTGGTCTGCTTGGACAGCAACATGCCGTTGCCGAACACGTCGCCCGACATGTCGCCGACGCCGACCACGGTGAAGGGCTCGGCCTGGATGTCCTTGCCCAGCTCGCGGAAGTGGCGCTTGACCGCTTCCCAGGCGCCGCGGGCGGTGATGCCCATGACCTTGTGGTCGTAGCCGACCGAGCCGCCCGACGCGAAGGCGTCGCCCAGCCAGAAGCCGTAGGATTCCGCCAGGCCGTTGGCGATGTCGGAGAAGGTGGCCGTGCCCTTGTCGGCGGCGACGACCAGGTAGGGATCCTCGCCGTCGTGGGCGACCACGGCCGGCGGGGCGATCACCTGGTTGTCGGCGTCGATGTTGTCGGTGATGTCCAGGAGGCCCGACAGGAAGGTCTTGTAGGCGCGGATGGCCTCGGCCTGGACGGCGTCGCGGTCGCCGCCGCGCGGCAGCTGCTTGGGATAGAAGCCGCCCTTCGAGCCGACCGGCACGATGACCGCGTTCTTGACCTGCTGGGCCTTAACGAGGCCCAGCACTTCGGTGCGGAAGTCGTCGCGGCGGTCGGACCAGCGCAGGCCGCCGCGGGCGACAGGGCCGAAGCGCAGGTGCACGCCCTCGACGTGCGGGGCCGAGACGAAGATCTCGCGATAGGGCTTGGGCGCGGGCAGGTCGGCCAGTTCGCGCGAGGCGATCTTGAAGCTGATGTGCGGCTTGTGACCGCCGTCCTCGCCGGCCTGGTAGAAGTTGGTGCGCTGGATCGCGCCGACCAGGGCGGCGATGCGGCGCAGGACGCGGTCGGCGTCCAGGCTTTCCACCGCCTGCAGGGCCTCGGTGATCTTCTCCGCCACGGCCTGCGCCTGCACCTTGCGGGCGGCCAGGTCGGCGGCGATGGCCGGGTCGAACTTGATGCGGAAGAGATCCAGGATCAGGCGCGCGACGCCCGGATTGTCGGCCAGGGCCGCCTCTTGCACGGCCTGCGACGGGTCGAGGCCCGTCTGCTGGCGATAGCGGGCCAGGGCGCGCACCAGGGCGGCCTCGCGCCAGTCGACGCCGAGCTCCAGCACCAGGCGGTTGAAGCCGTCGCTCTCGGCCTTGCCGGTCCAGATGGCGACGAAGGCGGCCTCGAAGGCGCCCTTCACGTCGGCGAACGACAGGTGCTCGCCTTCCTCGTCGCGCAGCACGAACTCGTGCACCCAGGTCGGGGCCTTGAGGCCGTCGACGGTGGGCTTCAGCTTGAAGCCGTCCTCGATCAGGGCCTTCAGGCCCATGTGCTCGAGGATCGGCAGCACGTCGGCCAGCGGCGCGGCCGCGCCCGGACGATACAGCTTGAAGCGGAAGGTCATGGCGTCGTCGCCGTCGCGGCGGAAGGCCCGCACGCGCACGGCCTCGCCGGCCTTCAGGTCGTCGACGACGGCGATGTCGGCCAGGGCCTCGGGCGCGTCGTACTGGTCGCGGTAGCCGGGCGGGAAGGCGCCGGCCCAGCGGCCCAGGGTGTCGACCACCGGGCGGGTGGCGCCGCGCTCGCGGACGATGGCCTCGAAGCGGTCGTCCCAGGTGCGGGTGGTCTCGGCGATGGCCGCTTCCAGCGCGGCCAGGTCGGGATCGGGATGCACGCCCGGCTTGACGCCGAGGATGTAGTGCACCCGGGCCAGCGGGGCGTCGGAGAAGCTCGGATAGTAGGCCGAGACGCGGCCGTCGAAGGCCTGGCTGAGCAGGTCGCCGGCGCGCTGGCGCACGCCGGAGTCATAGCGCTCGCGCGGGACGAACAGCAGGGCCGAGATGAAGCGGTCGAACGGGTCGCGGCGGGTGAACAGGCGCACGCGCGGACGGTCGTAGAGGTGCAGCACGCCCAGCGCCATCGCGAGCAGGTCGCTCTCTTCGATCTGGAACAGCTCGTCGCGCGGCCAGGTCTCGAGGATGTTGCGCAGGCGCTTGCCGTTGTGGCTGTCGGGATCCTTGCCGGCTTGCCCGAGCACGTGCTCGACCTTGCGGCGGATCAGCGGCACCTCGTGGGCCGGGGTCTCGTAGGCCTCGGCGGTGAACAGGCCAACGAAGCGGACCTCGCCCGAGGGCTTGCCGTCGGCGCCGTAGCGGCGCACGCCGACGTAATCCATGTAGCCGCGGCGGTGGACCCTGGAACGCAGGTTCGACTTGGCCACGACCAGCGGGGCGCCCAGCAGCAGGTGGTCGCGCACCTGCGGCGACAGGATCGCCGGCTCGCTTTCGCGGCGCAGGACCGTGCGGGCCTGGTCGCGCAGGACGCCCAGGCTGCCTTCGGGCTGATAGAGCGGCTCTTCGGCGGCGTAGCCGCCGTCGGCGGTGCGGGGATATTCGTAGACCCGCGCGCCCAGGAACACGAAGTGGTCGCCTTCCAGCCAGTCGAGGAAGTCCAGGCCCTCGGCGCGCTCTTCGGCCGGGATCTCGACCTGGGCGCCGCGCAGCTCGTCGATCGTGCGGCGCATCAGGGCGCGCATGGCGTCGAAATCGTCGACGGCGCGGTGGACGTCGGCCAGGGCGTCGCGGACGGCGGTCAGCAGGGCCTCTTCACGGTCCTGGCCGACGGGCTCCAGCCACACCTGGATCAGCGAGCGGCGCTGGCCGGCCAGCTCGACCATCGGGTGGAACATGGCGCGGACCGAGAAGCCGGTCTCGGCGATGGCGCCCATGATGGAATCGACGAGGAAGGGACGGTCGGGCTGGACGATCTCGAGGACGTCGCCGCCCTTGGCGGTGCGCACGCGCAGGGCCAGGGCTTCGTTGGCCGAGGTCTCGGCGAAACGGTAGAGGGCGGCCAGTTCGGCGGCCACGTCGCCGGCCTGAACGCCGGGCAGTTCCTCGGCCGACCAGTCTTCCGCGGCCAGGGCCGCGAACTGGGCCTGGGCAGGGGTGAGCGCACCGCCGAAAGCCGTTTCCAGAGCCGCGCTCAGGGCCGTTCCCTGGGCGCTGGACGTCTGTTGGTTCGCCTTGCGGTCACTATCGCCGACCATGGGATTTCCTCGCGAATTTTTGGCGACAACCTAGCCCTTTCCCGTGCGCGTTCAACCGACACGCCCGAGAACCGAACAATATTTTGCCTAAACTGCTGAATTCCGAAGGAAGCGCCACCCACATTTCTATCCGGGCGCCCTGACCGTGGATTGTTCGGAAACGCTGCTCCGAACACGGAAGCGCCGCCGGTGGGGGGAGACCGGCGGCGCAGGCCCGCCTTGGGGGGGCGGCGGGCGTTTTCCGCGTCCGACGCGCCAGGTAAAGCAGGCTGGCGTCGCGCGGGACCGGGATTGGGGGGCTCCCGGTACCAGACCTAGATAGGAGCGCTCCCAAGAAATTTAAGCCCCTTTTTTCAAACTCGGCCTTTTTCTCGCAGATCCCTGTTTGGCGACGCCCGCCGGGCCGTGTCCGGTGGCCCGTTCGCTGGTCGGATCCCCGTCCTCCGACAGCAGGATGGCGATCCAGCGGGTGCCGTCGAACTGGGCCAGGATCAGCATCAGGGCCACGGTCAGGGGCGTGGACAGGAACATGCCGATGCCGCCCCACAGCGCGCCCCAGACGGCCAGCGACAGCAGGACGACGGTCGGGTCCATGTTCAGGCTGTCGCCCTGCATGCGCGGCAGGACGACATTGCCCACGACGAAGAAGATCACCTGCAGCGAGCCGGCCAGGATCAGCGCCGGCAGCAGGCTGTGGGGGAACTGCACCAGGGCGAACAGCGGCGGCAGGATGCAGCCGATGGCCCCGCCGATGATCGGGATGTAGGCGGCGATGAAGATCAGGAAGGCCCAGAAGAAGGCGTTGTCGAGCCCGACCAGGGCCATCACCGCCCAGGCGGCCACGGCGATCATCAGGCCGGTGACGGTCTGGATCCACAGGTACTGCTCGACCCCGTTGCGGATGCGCTGGAACAGGGCCACCGACTGATCGCGCTCGGCGTGGTGCGGGAACAGCGCGACGATCTTGCGCGAGAAGCCCCGGCGCGAGGCGATGATGAAGCCCAGATAGATCAGCACCAGGACGGCGTTGGAGGCGAAGTTCTGCAGGCTGCCGGCGATGGCGCCGACATATTGCTGCGGATTGAGCTGGGCGATCAGGTCGTCCAGCGTGGGGGCGACGCGGATCCCGAAGAGGCCGGCGATCTTGGCGATCACCTCGTTGAGGCGCGGCGCATAGGCCTTGGCCTGGCCGACGAACCCGGCGCCGTTCTCGACGACGATCCACACCGAGCCGCCGAACAGCAGCAGCGACAGCACGATGGCCGTCGGCAGAGCCAGCTTCTCGGGGAACTTGGGCACCCGCACCGTCAGCACGCGGGCGAAACTGTCGATCATCACCGCCAGGAAGATGGCCAGGACCAGCGGGGTGAGAATGCCGCGCATGAAATAGAGGGCCGCGCCGGCCGCGACCACCGCCAGGAAGACGACGGCGTTGCGGCTGGTGATCGAGGGCGTGAAGGTCGTCATCGACGGGAATCTCTGCTGGCGTAGATCTTGGGCGCCATTGTTCAGGCCGATTGGCGAGAGACAAGGCGCCAGCTAGGCTTAAGCCTCAATCATGTAGGGAAGTTGCGCATGACCCTGGCGATCGGCGAAGGCGAGATCCTGATCGGGCTCGGCGAAGGACCTGTCACTCAGCGGCTGGACCGCTCCAATCGCCACGGCGTGGTGGCCGGCGCCACCGGCACCGGCAAGACCGTGACGCTGCAGGTCATGGCCCAGGCCTTCGCCGACGCGGGCGTGCCGGTGTTCGCCGCCGACGTGAAGGGCGACCTTTCCGGCGTCGCCGCGCTGGGGACGCCGAACGAGAAGATGCAGGCCCGCGCCGCGTCGATGGACATCACCCTGACCCCGGCCGCCCCGCCGACCATCTTCTGGGACCTGTTCGGCGAGAAGGGCCACCCGATCCGCACGACCATCTCGGAGATGGGGCCGCTGCTGCTCTCGCGCCTGCTGGAGCTCAACGACGTGCAGGAAGGCGTGCTGACCATCACCTTCCACGTCGCCGACCAGGACGGCCTGCTGCTGCTGGACCTTAAGGACCTGCAGGCAGCGCTGAAGTATGTGGCCGACAATGCCGCCGAGATCGGCACCCAGTACGGCAACGTCTCGGCCGCCACCGTCGGCGCGATCCAGCGCAAGCTCCTGACCCTGCAGACCCAGGGGGCCGAGCACTTCTTCGGCGAGCCGGCCCTGAACCTCTCCGACATCATGCGCACCGACGTGGCCGGTCGCGGCTACGTCAACGTGCTGGCCGCCGACAAGCTGATCCAGTCGCCCAAGCTCTATTCGACCTTCCTGCTGTGGCTGCTGTCGGAGCTGTTCGAAGAGCTGCCCGAGGTGGGCGATCCGGAAAAGCCCAAGCTCGTCTTCTTCTTCGACGAGGCGCACCTGCTGTTCAACGACGCGCCCAAGCCCCTGCTGGAGAAGATCGAGCAGGTGGTGCGCCTGATCCGCTCGAAGGGCGTGGGCATCTATTTCGTCACCCAGAACCCAGCCGACATTCCCGACGCGGTGCTGGGCCAGCTGGGCGCGCGCGTGCAGCACGCGCTGCGCGCCTACACCCCGGCCGACCAGAAGGGCCTGAAGGCGGCGGCCCAGTCGTTCCGGGTCAATCCGGCCTTCGACACCGCCGAGACCATCCAGGCCCTGGGCGTGGGCGAGGCCCTGGTCTCGGTGCTCGACGCCAAGGGCGCGCCCTGCGTGGTGCAGAAGACCCTGATCCGCCCGCCGGCTTCGCGCCTGGGCCCGCTGACGCCCGAAGAGCGCGCCGCCGCCATCGCCAAGAGCCCGGTGGCCGGCCTCTACGACACCGCCCAGGACCGCGCCTCGGCCTACGAGACCCTGCAGGGCCGCGCCGCCCAGGCCCAGAAGGACGCGGCCGCCGCGGCCAGCGCCGCCGAGGCCGAACGCCAGCGCGCGGCCGAAGAGAAGGTGCGCGAGCGCGAACGCGCCCGGGAAGAGCGCGAAGAGGCCCGCGCCTCGCGGCCTCGCGCGTCGTCCAGCCGCCAGGGCATGGCCGAGACCTTCGCCAAGTCGCTGCTGCGCACGGTGGCCAGCCAGGCCGGCCGCGAGATCATGCGCGGGCTGCTGGGGGGATTGAGCCGCAGGCGGTAGTTTCCTTCTCCCCTTGCGGGAGAAGGTGGCGGCCGAAGGCCGACGGATGAGGGGTCTCTCAAACCTGAGCCGTCGCGCCCGGTCGATCAGCCTGGCGAGGTCGACAGCCCTGTCGACCCCTCACCCGACCTGCTTCGCAGGCCACCCTCTCCCGCAAGGGGAGAGGGATCATTTCTGACTGACCGCCTCCGCCAGCGCCCGGTGCAGCTGCTCGATCCGGAACGGCTTGCGCAGCACCGGCCAGGGCAGGTCTTCCAGGGCGGCGGCCAGGCGGTCGCCGGCGTAGCCGGTGGTCAGGAGGACGGCGGTGCGGGGCGAGCGCTCGGCGACGATGCGGCCCAGTTCCACGCCGCTGACGCCGCCGGGCATGACCAGGTCCGACAGCAGCACGTCGAAGGCGGCCTCGGCGTCGAGGCGGGCCAGGGCCGCCCGGCCGTGCTCGGCGGTGACGACGATGCAGCCGAGTTCCGACAGCGCGCCCTCGGTGATCGCCCGGACGCTGGGATCGTCCTCGACCAGCAGCACCCGAACGCCGGAAAGATCTGCGGCCGGGGCGTCCTCGGCCCGCTCCACGGCCACGCCCTCGTCGTCGGCGGCGGGCAGGTGCAGCGAGACGGTCGTGCCCCCGCCCTGCTGGCTGTCGATGGTCACGGCCCCGCCGCACTGGCGCACGAAGCCGTAGACCTGGGCCAGGCCAAGGCCCGTGCCCTTGCCGACCTCCTTGGTGGTGAAGAACGGCTCGAACACCCGGGCGAGCACCTCGGGCGACATGCCGTGGCCGGTGTCCGACACCGAAACGCGCACATAGTCGCCGGCAGGGGCCTGACCCGCCTGGCCGTCCTCCAGGCGCTCGGCCGAGACCTCGACGGTGATGGTTCCGTGATCGGGCGTGGCGTCGACGGCGTTGACGACGAGATTGAGCAGGGCCGCCTCGAACTGGGCGGCGTCGACGCGGCTGGATCCCGCCTCGCCGTCGGCGCGGACCACCAGGCTCTTGGCGTCACCGACGGCGCGGCGGACCAGGGGCTCGACCTGCAGGATCAGGCCGGCGATGTCGACGACCTCCAGCTTCAGTTCCTGGCTGCGCGAGAAGGCCAGCAGCTGGCGGGTCAGGCGCTCGCCGCGCTGGCCGGCGGCCAGGGCCGCCTCGCCCAGGCGCCGCACCCGGGCCACGTCGTCGGGACGCTTGAGGATCATGTCGAGCCCGCCGACCATCACCGTCAGCAGGTTGTTGAAGTCGTGGGCGACGCCGCCGGTCAGCCGGCCGACGGTTTCCAGCCGCTGCGACTGGGCAAGCGCCGCCTCGGTCTTGGCGCGCTCGGCGATGCTGGCCTCCAGGGCCGCGGTGCGCTCGGCCACGCGGTCCTCGAGCTCCAGCGTGGTCTCGACCACCTCGGTGTTGTCGAAGCAGCTGCCGATATAGCCCTGGTACTGGCCGTAGGCGTCGTGGCGCGGCGCGCCGGCGCTGCTGATCCAGCGCCAGGCGCCGTCGGCGCGGCGCAGGCGGAAGGCGGCCCGGAACGCGCGGCGCTCGGCCATGGCAGCCGCCGCCTCGGCCTCGGCCGCCTCCAGGTCGTCGGGATACACGCCCGCCGCCCAGCCGCGCCCCAGCTCCTCGTCCATCGCCCGGCCGGTGAACTTCAGCCAGGCGTCGTTGAACCAGATGCAGGCCCCATCGGCGCCGGAGATCCAGATCATCACCGGCGCGGCGTTGGCCACGCCCCGGAACTGCTCCTCGCTGGTGCGCAGGGCGGCCTGGGCGCGGCGCTCGCGGGTCACGTCGCGAAAGGTCACCGCCAGGCCCTCGGTGATGCGCACGCCGCTGGAGCGCACCCAGTACTCCTCGCCGTCGATCACCCGCCGAACCTCCAGGTCGTCGGGGCCGCCCTCGTCGAGCAGCCGCGACAGGCGCTCGATCATCTGCTGGCCGGTCTCGTCGGGAAAGACGTCGCGCACCCGGCGGCCGATCAGGCTGGAGACGCCGCGCGGCCGCAGCGCCTGGGCGGCGGGGTTGGCGTAGGTCCAGCGGAAGTCGGCGATCTGGCCGCCGCGCCGCAGCGGCTCCAGGATCACGAAGGCGTCGAGCGAGGCGTCCTGGGCGATGCGGAAGCGCTCCTCGGCGGCCAGGCCGCTGCGCACGGCCAGCCGCAGGGCGGCGACGAACAGCACGATGAGGCCGCCGCTGAGCGCGAAGGTGGCCAGTTGCGCGGCCTGGGCCGTGTCGAGGGGGCCGCCCATCCACAGCAGGCGCACGATCAGCGCGCTGGCCAGCATCGCGGCCAGGCCCGCCCAGAGCCCGCCGACCAGGGCGGCCAGCATGACGGCGACGAAGAACGGCGGGAAGTTGCTGGGGTGGTCGGTCAGGCTGGCCGCGCCGACGCGGGCGGCCACGGCCAGGCCCACGGCCACGCCGGCCAGGCAGAACCTGAGGATCGGGCGGTCGACCGACGATGCGAACCGGATCGTCGCCCGACTGAGAAACTGGCCCATTACGCTAGCCCCGCGTCACCAGGCGCACCCCCGCCGGCGACGCTTTGCAAACGCCGCCGCACGGCAGAGGTTCCCCGAGGCGGCCCGCAAAAAGGGCGGGCGATCAGGCCGCGCCGCGGGCCTTGGTCTCGACCTCGTTGGCGGCCGCCGCGGCGGCGCGCGCCAGGGTCCAGGCCGACAGGCTGTCGATCGGGCCCGGACGGCCGATGGCGTAGCCCTGCAGTTCGGCGCAGGACTCGCCGCGCAGGAAGTCGATCTGCTCCTGGGTCTCGACGCCCTCGGCCACGACCGGGATCTCCAGGCTGCGGCCCAAGCCCAGCACGGCGCGCACGATGACGGTGGCGCGGTCGTGGCGGTGGATGTTCTCGACGAAGCTCTTGTCGATCTTGATCTTGTCGAACGGGAACGACTGCAGGGTCGACAGCGACGAGAAGCCGGTGCCGAAGTCGTCCATGGCGATGCGCACGCCCAGGGCCTTCAGGCGGCGCAGGTTGTCGAGCGCGCGCTGGTAGTCCTTGAAGAGCGCGCTTTCGGTGATCTCCAGCTCCAGGCGCGAGGGCGACAGGCCGGTGGCGATCAGCACCTCGTGCACCAGGGTGGGAAGGTTGGGCTGGTTCAGCTGCAGCGGCGACAGGTTGACGGCGATGCGCAGCGGGCGGTCCCAGCTGGCGGCGTCGGCGCAGGCGCGGCGCAGGACCCATTCGCCCAGCTGGGTGATCAGGCCGTTCTCCTCGGCCACCGGAATGAACTCCAGCGGCGGGACCATGCCGCGCACCGGATGCTTCCAGCGGACCAGGGCCTCGAAGCCGCAGACCTCGCCGTCGGCGGCGCGGGCCAGCGGCTGGTAGAACACCACCAGCTCTTCGTCGGTGATCGCCTGGCGCAGCTCGCGCGCCAGGGTGCGGCGTTCACGGATGGTCTCGTCCATCTCGCGCTTGAAGAAGCGGTAGACGCCGCGGCCGCTTTCCTTGGCGCGGTAGAGGGCCATGTCGGCGTTGGCCAGCAGGGCCTCGGCCGTGCGGCCGTCGTCGGGGAACAGCGAGACGCCCAGGCTGGCGCCCATGGCCAGGTCCTGGCCCTCGTAGACGGCCGGGGTCGACAGTTGCTCGAGCACACGGCCGGCCAGTTCGGCGGCGGCGGCCGGCTGGTCGCCGGCGGCGATCTGCACAAGGATGAATTCGTCGCCGCCCAGGCGCGCGGCGAAGGACGGGGCGCTGACCGAGTCCTGCAGGCGGCGCGCGGCCTCGACCAGCAGGGCGTCGCCCGCCAGGTGGCCGTGCAGGTCGTTGGCTTCCTTGAAGTGGTCCAGGTCGATGCAGACCAGCGACAGGGTCTCGCCCGAGGCCTCGACGCGCTCCAGGGCCGCGGCCAGGCGCGCCTGCAGGGAGTTGCGGTTGGGCAGGCCGGTGAGGCCGTCGTGCTCGGCCAGATAGCGGATCTTCTCCTCGGCCGAGCGGCGCTCACGCAGGTCGCGGATGGCCAGCACGGTCAGGCCCGAGGTCTCGGTGCGGGCGCCGTCGTCCATCAGGCGCGAGAACACCTCGACCGGGATCGCGCGGCCGCCTTCCAGCGGCTGCAGCAGGCCCTCGCGGCGCACGCCTTCGCGGGCGGCTTCCTTGCCGTCGAAGGTCAGCATGGCGGTGTAGAGCGGCTTGCCGACCAGGTCGCCCAGCTGGGCGCCGGCCAGTTCGCAGAAGGCGGCGTTGGCGTCGTTGATGCGGCCGTCCTGGACAACGACGATGCCTTCGTAGGCGGCGTTGGCCAGGCGGCGGATGCGGTCGAGCGCCGAACGGCTGGTCGAGGACTCGATGGTCACCGCGCCCAGGCCGCCCAGGATGATCAGGCCGGTGATGGCGGTCACCGCCAGGGTCAGCATCGCGCCCGACAGCAGTTGCTCGGGCACCACGACGTTGACGTCGGGCATGATTGTCACCGCGCCCATGCCGGTGAAGTGCAGGCCGCAGACGCCCAGGGTCAGCACCGTGCCGCCGATCAGCTGCTTGGTCAGCGAGCGGGCGCGACCGGCGATGACCAGGGCGATGGCCGAGAAGGAGACGCCGATGACGACCGAGGCGGCGACGGTGGCCTGCTCCCACAGCACGTAGCCCTGGGTCACGAAGGCCGACATGCCGGTGTAGTGCATCGCGCCGATGCCCAGGCCCAGCAGCAGGCCGCCGGCGCAGTCGTTGGTGCGGGTGCGCTCGGCCGAGGCCACGGCGAAGCCGGCGGCCATGAACAGCACGGCGATCATCAGCGACAGCAGGGTGCCGGCGGGGCTGTAGCCCGTCTTCAGCCCGGGGTCGTAGGCGACCATGGCGATGAAGTGGGTGGCCCACACGCCCGAGCCGGCGACCAGGCCGGTCAACAGCAGCCAGGCGCCGCGGACCAGGCCGCGCGCCCCGCGCAGGCGGGAAAAGAGCCGGAAGGCCGTGAAGCAGGCGGCGAAGCAGACGAGGCCGGCGACAAGCACGAGCCTGAAGTCATGCTGCCCCGTCAGGCAGGTCAGAACCTTCAGCAAAGGCGTTCCCCCAGAGTGGTACGGCGCCACTCTGTGCGGAAAGATACAAAAAAAGAGTTTCTATTACGCGGCCAGGTAGTCGCAGACGCGGCCTATCGCCACACGTCGTGGTGAATCAAACCCTAACCGGGCAAGAGCCACGAACAATACCGCGCCTGCTCTGGAGTCCTTAAAAGAAGCGCTCGCCGATACGCACCGTGTCGCCCGGCGCGACCTGGGTCGACGGCGTCAGCTCCATCTTGGTCTCTTTCTCTTCGCCGAGACGCTTGATGTAGACCTTGTTCTTGTCGGCCCGGTAGGTGTAGCCGCCGGCGGTGGCCACCGCGTTCTGCACGGTCAGGCCCGAGGTGTAGGGATAGGTGCCCGGCTTGCTGACCTCGCCCAGGATGTAGAACGGGCGGAAGTTCAGGACCTCGGCGCTGACGCGCGGCTGCTTGAGATAGCCGTTGCGCAGGGCGGTCTCGACCGTCTCCTGGAACTGGCGGACGCTGAGGCCGGCGGCCTTGACCTCGCCGACCAGCGGCAGCGAGACCTGGCCCGAACCGGTGACGTAGAACTCGCCCGACAGGGTGGGTTCGCCGAAGACCGTGACCCGGACCTTGTCGCCCGAACCCAGCTGATAATCAGGGTCGACCGGGGCCGCGGCGGGCATGGCCTGCTGCATTGCAGCAGCGTCCTGCGACGGCGGAAGCGTGGCGTCCTGGGCGTGGGCGAGCGGCGCTGCGGCGCCGAGGGCCAGGCAGAGCGCAGCCGCCCGAATAAAGCGTCGAACGGTAATCATTCTGGTCACGTCTCTCGGCTGCATCCCTCGCAGGTCTCATCGCATGGAGACTCCGGCGCCACAAGCTTCACGCCGGGACGGGGCGCCGTTTTCGCGCTTGCAGCATGGTCGGCGCGCCCTCGCCCACGCGGACGGCGGTCAGAACGCCCGTCGCATAGGCTCCGGTGTCGACATTGATCCGGTCACGGCCCAGGAACGGCTCCTCGTCGGGCGTGTGGCCGTGCACCACGACGCAGCCCAGGCCGTGCGGCTGATGCAGGAAATCGCCGCGGATCCACAGCAGGTCCTGCGGATCCTGCTCGGCCAGCGACCGGCCCGGCCGCACGCCGGCGTGGACGAACAGGTAGTCGCCATAGGCGGCGGTCAGCTCCAGCTGCCGCAGGAAATTCAGGTGGCGCAGGGGCAGGTTGCGCTGGAACTGCTCCTGCGCCGCGCGCCAGGCCTCGGGGTCGCGACCGACCGGCCGCGCCACGCCATAGGAGGCCAGCGTCTCGCCGCCGCCGAACTCGGCCCAGACCGGCCCGCCCTCGGGCGTGTCGAGGAACTGCAGCAGGGTCTGCTCGTGATTGCCCATCAGGGCCCGCACCTCGAAGCCCGAGGATCCGCCGGCGGCGGCCTTGAGGGCGGCGATGCGGTCGATGACCCCCGCCGAGTCCGGACCACGATCGACATAGTCGCCGACGAACACGATGACCGGCCGGTCCTGCCGGCCAAGGGCGGCGAAGTCGGCCGCCACCGTGTCGAGCAGCTGGTCGAGCAGGTCGAGACGGCCGTGGATGTCGCCCACGCCGTAAACCACTCGGCCGCCGGCGGAGGGCGCCTCGGGCTTGGATCGGGACTTGGGACGCAGGAAGCCGAAGACCATGGACCAGGGAGCGATCGGTGAAGGAGGAAGGAAGCCGATCTCCAAAATGCCTTAGGCGCAAGCCCCCTTCAACCGCTGCCTTTGATATTTACGATAAATAAACCGAGATTTTCGAGATGAATTTAACCGTGAATATTCATCTCCAGTTACCAATAACGCCAAATAAACCAGATTGATTATACGTTAAAACACCAAGCATTTTGACCTCGAATTCAATGGATATCCCGATGATGGGCTCACGAACTTCGCGARCCAGTCATGAAGATCACCGCCTTTCTCGGAACCGCCGCCGCCAGCCTGGGGCTGATGGCCGCCGCCGGCCCGGCCCTCGCCGCGCCGGCGCCGGCGTTCATGCCGCTGGGCGCGCCCGCCGCCGCCCCGCCCGGGTTCACCGACCTGTGCCAGCGCGACCTGGACAGCTGCGGCGCGGCCCCCCACGAGATCGCCGCCCTGACCGGCCAGGCGCCCCAGCCGGGCCTGGCCACCTCGTCGACCTCGAGCACGTGGACGAGCAGCCGCCGGCTGGTGTTCGCCTCGCAGGTCCAGGCCGCCGAGCCGCAAGCCGCCGACGAGGACGAGAGCCCCGCCCTGGCGGTCGAGACCCTGGCTCCGCTGCGCCTGGAAACCGATTTCGCCGTGATCTCGCCGGACCAGGCCCTGGCCGCCGCCCTGTCGCCCAGCCCCGTCGCGCCGGCCCGCCCCGCGATCAACCTGGCCTCGGCCCCGGGCGAGGCGCCGCGCCTGTCGCGTGACCAGATGAAGCTGCTCAACGACATCAATCGCCGCGTTAATCGCGAAGTGCAGAAGGCCGACGACTTCGATCTCTACGGCATGATCGAGTACTGGAGCCTGCCGCGCGTCATCAACGGCAAGATGTACGGCGACTGCGAGGACTACGCCCTGGAAAAGCGCCGCCGCCTGATCGAGGCCGGCGTGCCGGCCGCGGCCCTGTCGATGGCCGTGGCGGTGACCGCCCGCGGCGAAAGCCACGCCGTGCTGGTGGTGGCCATGGAACAGGGCGACTGGGTGCTCGACAACCTGACCCCCTGGGCCACGCCCTGGAGCGAGCTCAACTATCGCTGGGTCGAGCGCCAGGCCCCCGGCTCGGCCGCCTGGGTGACGATCGGCTGATCCCGGACAGTGCAGGCAAAGAAAAAGGCCTCGCTTCCAGGAGAAGCGAGGCCTTTTCCATAATCAACGGCGTCGCGCGCCTAGTAGGCGTTTTCGGCCATCAGCAGGTGCGGAACCGTCAGCAGCAGGATGCGGATGTCGCTCATCAGCGACCAGCCGTCGATATAGGCGATGTCGGCCTTGATGCGGGCCGCCATGTCCTCGACGTCGGTGGTGCCGCCGCGCAGGCCGCGGATCTGGGCCAGGCCCGTGAGGCCGGGCTTGGCCTGGAAGCGCATGTTGTAGGTCGAGATCAGCGCGCCGTAGTAGGCGTCGTGCGCCATGGCGTGCGGACGCGGCCCGACCAGCGACATGTCGCCCTTGAGCACGTTGAGCAGCTGGGGCAGCTCGTCGATGCTGGTGGTGCGCAAAAGCTTGCCGGACTTGGTGATGCGGTCGTCGTCGCGACGGGCCTGGGTGACCTTGTCGCCGTTCTCCTCGCACCGCATCGAGCGCAGCTTGTAGATGGTGAAGGTTCGTCCGTTCAGGCCGCCCCGCGTCTGGCGAAACAGCACCGGACCGGGCGACTCCAGCTTGATCCAGAGCGCCGCGAGCAGAAGCACGGGCGCGAAGAAGACCAGGGCAAGGCCAGCGACGACGACATCGATGAAGCGCTTGCCGGGATCCACGGCGACACGAGCAAAAATCTCGCCCGCGACGGCGTTCATGGTTTCGGTGTTCGAGCTTCCGCTCACAGCGTAACCCCCTATCCCACGACACACAAAAAGGAACGAAGCCACCCCACTTCGTCTCTAACTACCTAATGCAACTCTCCGACGACGTCGCGCGGAAACTGATACTTAACCATAAAATACAGTCATTTTGCGTAAACCTTGTTCCTTCATTGGGGCTTAGGGCTGAGAAGCTAAGCTTAAATTCGCGCAGTTGACGAACCTGCGCTGAAGGGGCCTTGAGTTTCATGCCGCACGCCGACATTTCGATGAACAGCATCGCCGAAGCTGTTCCGACCACTACGCGCCGTCTGCCGCGCGCCCTGGGCCTGGGCCTGGCGGCCGTGGTCTCGATCGGCCTGTGGCTGGCCGCGCTGGAACTGGTGCGCGCCGTCTTCTAGGTTTCGCCCCCTCGGGGGCGACCGCTTCAGGGCAGCTGCAGGCGCAGCGCCGTCAATTGCAGGGCCATGCCCACCCGCCCGGCCGGGTTGTGCAGCGCATTGGCCATTTCCACGAAAGACTTGCTGTAGCGTCGGCGCCTGTATTCGGCGCTGAGGTGATAGATGGTCTGCGTCCGCGCATCGGGCGTCAGCCGATCCCAGCGCTCGTAGGCGAACATCGTGCGCGCCCGGAACAGGCTCGATTGCAGCGGAGCCACGGCGTAGGAGCGCTCCAGCGCCTGGGCCGCCGGCCCGTCCAGCCCCGCCGCCGCGTCGATCGCCGCCCGTCGCAGCCAGGCCGAGCCCGAGCCCGGCCGCAGGGCCAGCTCCCGCCGGCTCAGGCGATCCAGCCGCGCCAGATCTTCCGCTCCCGGATTGCGCACGGCCAGGCCGCGCTCGATGCTGCCGGCCAGGGCGTCGGCGGGGGCGGTCGGCCAGGCCGAAAGGTCGCCGCCCAGCTTGGCGGCCAGCATGGGGCCGGCCAGCAGCACCGCCGCCAAGGCGCAGGCGGCGCCGCCGGCCAGGGCCAGGCGGGCGGGGGCAGGATCAGGCTTTGCGCCGCGCGCCTCGCGCCGGGGTGCGACCAGCCCGCCGACCACGCCCAGACCCAGCACCGCCAGCGCCTGGATGGCCGGCACCTGCAGGGCGAAGTCGCTGAGGCCGTGGATCAGGAACACCGCCGCCGCGCAGACCGCGCCGCGCGCCCAGACGCCGGCTCCGCCCGGACCGAAGGCGGCGCGCGCGGTCGGGACCAGACGCTCGACGAACAGGGCCGCCATCAGCCCGGCGCCGACGATCCCGGCCTCCTCCAGCCACTGGACGTAGAGATTGTGCACGGCGCGCACATTGTGCAGCTCGCGCAGGCCGGCCTCGGTCATCAGCATCTGGTTGACGGTGGTGAACGAGCCCAGGCCGTAGCCGAACCACGGCGACGACAGGAAGGCCCGCCAGTGGGGCGCGATGATCTGACGACGGATGTCGAGGTCGTGCTGGGCCAGGTCGAAGCGTTCGGACACCAGGCCCGCGCCGTTCAGGCCCAGGGCCGCGACCAGCAGCAGCGCGGCGCAGCCCAGGACGACGGCGCCGCCGCGCGACATCCGGCGGCCGGAGAACACCTGCCACAGCGTGAACAGGCCCGCGCCGGCGGCGCCGGCGATCAGCCCCCCGCGCGAGGCGGTCATCAGCAGGCAGACGACCAGCAGGGCCACGAGGCCAGCCAGGGCCACCGCGCGCGGGTCGCCCTTGCGCAGCATCCCCGCCCCGCCCCGGCGCAGGCGCTGCGCCAGGCCGGCGGCGGCCATCACCACCCCGGCGGCGAACACCGTGGCGGCGCTGTTGGGGCCCAGCAGGGTCGCGCTCATCCGCCCCTCGGCGCGCACGCCGACGTGCTGCACCAGGGCCCCGGCGGCATAGATCCCCAGCGCCCAGAGCATGAACGCCAGCAGGCGGCGACCGCGCGTCTGCGAGGCGCCCACCACGCGGGCGGCGACATAGAGGCAGAACAGTCCCAGCAGGTTGAGCCCGTTGAGCAGCACCGCCGAGCGGTCGGGGGTCGCGCCGCCGAGGCTGTCGGGCAGGTAGGCCCAGACCGGATGGCGGCCGTCGGGCGTCCAGGGCGTCAACGGGGCCAGCACGGCCGCCAGCAGCAGCCCGGCCAGCACGGTCGGAACCGTCCAGCCGCCCAGCCGCGCCAGGTCGCGACGGGCCCAGCCGCAGGCGGCCAGCAGGATGACGAGGAACAGGGCGTAGAGCCCGGCGAAGACGGCCGCCACGGCCGTGTCGCTGGCCCCGAACGCCAGAACGGCGCTGGAGACCAGCGCCGTCAGGCCGATGCAGGCGGCGGTTTCGGACCCCGCTAGCCGCCGGGTCCGAACCCCGTCAGTCCGCATAGTACTTGCGGTAGCTCTTGTAGTAGTAGCCCGCGTCGCCGTAGCCGTAGCGGGACTGGGCCTTCAGGTCGACCTGGGTCAGGGCCACGCCCGCCAGGAAGATGCCGCGCCCTTGCAGCAGCGACAGGGCCGTGGTGATGGCCTTGACCGGCGTGCGCTTCCAGCGGGCCAGCATGACCACGGCGTCGGCGTGCGGCGCCAGGATGCGGGTGTCGGCGATGGCCAGCAGCGGGGCGGTGTCGAGCAGCACCACGTCGAAGCGCTGGCGCAGTTCGGCCAGCAGGCGCTGGAAGGCGGCCGAGCCGAAGACGTCGCGCGGCGTGTAGGCCGACTTGGTCAGCGGCAGGACCTTGGCCCCGCTCTCGTCGGCGTAAAGCGCCTCGTCCAGCGTCGCCGCGCCGTTCAGCACCTCAACGAGGCCGACGGTCGGCGCGGTGGGCAGGAAGCGGTTGATGGCGCCCTGGCGCAGGTCGCAGTCGACGACCACGACATTGGCGCCCGAGGCGGCCAGGGTGCGGCCCAGCGAGAAGGTGGTGGTGGTCTTGCCCTCGCCCGGCAGCGACGAGGTCACCGCGATGACCTTCACCGACTCGCCGACCTTGGAGAACAGGATCGCCGCGCGCAGCTTGCGCAGGCTCTCGGCGAAGCTGGAGAGCGGCTTGTTCAGCAGGTAGTCGGGCGGCGCCAGGCCACGGGCCGCGCGCGCGTCGTCCAGCGTCGAGCTGAGCAGCGGCACCGAGCCCAGATAGGGCACGCCCAGGCGGCGCTCGACCTCGTCCTCGGTGAACAGGCCGGCCATCATGACCTCGGCCAGGACCACCGCGGCGCCGCCGGCGCCGAGAGCGGCCACCAGGCCGATCAGGAGGTTCAGCGAAGGCTTGGGCGCGCTGGGCTTGGTCGGGATCGTCGCCCGGGAGATCACCCGCGCGTCGGGCTGTTCGATGCCCTGCTGGGTGGTGGTCTGCTTGAAGCGGGCCAGCAGGGATTCATACAGGGTGCGGACGGACTCGGCCTTGCGCTCCAGCTCGGCCAGGCGGATGCCGGCGCGGTTGTTGCCGGCCAGGGTGCCGCGGGCGGCGCCGACGCTGCCGGCGACCGAACCGGTGCGCTGGCGCGAGATCTGGGCCTGGGCCTCGAGGTTGGAGATGATGCGCTTGATCTCGGCCTGGATCTGCGTGTCGATGTCCGACAACTCGCGACGGGCCTTGATCAGGTCGGGCCAGCGCTCGTCGTAGCGCTCGGCCATGGCGTTGACCTGGGCGCTCTTCTCGGCGCGCTGCTTGCGCAGCTGCTGCACGACCGGCGAGTTCAGGGACTCGCCCAGGTCGTCGCCGTTGCTGCCGCGGGCCAGCTGGTTGCGGGCGATGCTGAGACGGGCGTCGGTCTCGGCCTGCTCGGCGCGGGCGGTGGCCAGCTGCTGGTTCAGGCCCGAGATCTCCTGCTCGGTCAGGGTCGCGCCCTGGGCGCTGAGCAGGTTGTTGGCGATCTTGTACTGCTGGACCTCGGCTTCGGCCTGCTGCAGTTGGCCGCGCAGGTCGGCCACGCGGGTGTCGAGCCAGGCGTTGGCCTGCTTGGTGGCCTCGAACTTCGCTTCCAGCTGTTMGGTCAGGTAGAGGTCGGCGAAGGTGTTGGCCAGGCGCGCGGCCTCGGCCGGATCGGGATGGGTGTACTGGACGGTGATCAGGTAGGTGACGCCCGCGCGACGGACGGTCAGGCCGCTCAGCACGCGATCGACGATGCGCTCGCGCAGGCGCTGGGCCGCGGCCGGATCGTTGGCGGCGGTCGGCGCGACCGTGCTCTTGAGGAACGGCAGCCAGGCCTTGACGCCCTTCGCGCCGGCCAGGTTGGGATTGTAGTACGGGTCCTGGTCGAGCTTGAGCTGGTCGACCACGCGGCCGGCCAGCGAACGCGAGCGCAGCACCTCGACCTCGGTGTCGACCACGGCGCTGTCGGCGGGCAGGCCCGACAGCACGGCGTTCATGTCGGTCACCTGCTCCTGGCGCACGTCGATCATGACCTGGGCCTGGGTCGAGTAGAGCGGCGTCTGCTGCAGGGTGAACAGCACCACGGCCACGAACACCGCCAGGGCCACGGCCGCGAACAGCCGCAACCGTCGCCGGAAGATCGCGATGATGACGTTGAGGTCAAACGCGGGCGCTCCGGCGTCGGACGCCGGAGCGATCGGGTTCTCGAAGGTCGAGCCGTCCATCATGCGCACTCTCAGTGGTCGATGACCCTCCGCTAGAGGAGGGTCGCGACCTTTTTTGGACTAGAACTGCAGGGCGACCGAAGCGGCCAGCTTGTTGTCGGTGAAGCTTTTGGAGGCCTGGGCGCCGTCCGACTTCTGCTTCAGGTAGGTATAGGTCAGGAAGACCCCGACGCGACGGTTCATCAGATAGGCCACCGAAGCCTTGGCGCCCGTGCGCTTATCTTCGCGGTCGATGCCGTCATAGTCGTCCTTGCCGTAATTGGCCTGACCCGACAGCAGCACGTTGCGCAGCAGCTCGTGGTCGACGGCGACAGAGCCGCCGCTCGAGATGAAGCCGCCCGAACCGGAAGCCACAGATTCCTCGATGCTGCGCGCGGCGTTGAAGGTCACCGTCGTCAGTTCGGTGGGGAACCACTCGACCTGGGTCTTGGTGCTGAAGCCGTCGAGGTTCTTCGAGGTCAGGCTGCCGATGTTCTTGTAGTCGTCGTAGCTCTGCCGCATGTAGCCGGCGTCCACCTGGCCGCGCAGGGCCTGGGCCAGCTCGAAGTCGGCGCCGAACAGCAGCACGAAGCCGTCGGAGTCGCGGCTGTAGGCCGGCTGGGCGGGCGTCGTGCCCGAGGCCGGCACCGCCGGGTTCAGGATGTCGTAGTTCTTGGTGTTGCCGGTCAGCGAGACGTACAGCGCCGTGTCCGGGCTGATCGCGTAGTCGGCCTTCACGCCATAGAAGAACTCGTCGCGGTCGCGGGTGTCCTGCTCGACCACGCCGCCGCCCCCGTTCACGCCGTCCTCGTAGTCGAACAGCTTGCTCTCGAACTTGCCGGTCAGGCGCAGGCGGTTGAACTCCTTGACGCCGGTCAGCGAGGCCGTGGTCAGGTCGTACTGGATCGGCTTGGCGGCCGACAGCGGCGAGGTCGGGGCCGAGCGCGGCTCGGTCAGCTTCTGGGTCTGCAGGCCGGCCGACACGTTGGCGCCGCGGACGATGTCGACGCGACCGTTGACGCCGAAGGTGTATTCCTCGGTGTTCTCGGTGTCGAAGTCCGAATAGCGGTTGATCGTCGACGAGGCGAAGAAGCCCAGCGAGTGGCGCGACCAGTCCGAACGCACGGCCAGCTGGGGCTTCACGCGCCAGATGGTGTCGTCGGTCTCGCCCGTGGCCACGGCGTAGATGTTGTCGTCACGTTCGACGTCCACGGTCAGGCGGGGGTAGGCCATGAAGCCGCCCAGGCGCACGCCGGCCGCTTCATAGTCGGGGCGCGGGCGCTGGCGCACGCTGGTGTGCTTGTCGCGCTTGAAGCTGGACGCTTCGCTCTGGGCCGAAGCCACCTGCGGCGCAGCCGCGACGAGAACAGCCGCGATGGCGGCCGAGGCAAGTATCTTCATGGTCTATCCCCACTTCGACGACTTCCGCCGTCTTTCGGAAACCCGACACAAACAAAAAAGGTGTCCGTCGCCGGACCAGGCCGGCGTTGATCTCAGATAAAGGTCTTAGGTGCCGCAGTAGTCGGCGGTCACGCCGGCGCACGGATCATAGGCCGCCGGCGGAGCCGCCGCGCCGCCGTCGCCGCCGCCGCCCGCCGCGCCCTGCAGGCTGACGAGGACGCTGACCGAACCGCCGCTGGTCGAGGAGGTGACCGTGGCGGTCTGGCCGGTGGCGTTCAGCTGGGCGACGACGGCCGGCGCGTTGGCGACGGTCGAGGCCATGCCCGGAGCGACCGAGGCGGCGACCGAGACGGCCACGCCGGCGCTGATGACGTTGGAGGCCACGGCCTGGATCAGCGCGGCGGCGATCGCTTCGGGCGCGGCGCCGCTGGCGGCCAGGGCCGCGGCGACGGCGGCCTGGATGGCGGCCAGCTTCTGTTCGGGCGTCTTGGCCG